>WBXE01000168.1 GCA_008932955.1 Verrucomicrobiota bacterium | reverse complement strand
CGATTTCCGCCTGATAGGGCGTGTACGCGGTGTACCAGCCGGGGTTTTCGAGAATATTGCGTTGAATCACCCCCGGCGTATGAGTGCCGCTGTAACCCTGACCGATGCACGACTTGAGCACGCGGTTTTTGCCCATAATGGTTTTGAGCCACGCAAGGGCCTCTGGTTCCGAACGCGCTGCTGGCAATTCCAGCTCCTCACCAAGGCGGATCCCAGCTGGCACCGCCGCATCCACCAGAGCATCGAGCGTGGGGAAGGCGATGGCGTCGAGCATGGCCTGGCGATCGGCCCCGACCGGGCCAAGGTGGCGGCTGCAGAAATCGAGACGAGCGGACATAAGGATAATGGGGGTGATTGGGTGGCTGCGACTGTGCCGCCCCCTAATGGCTGGAAATCGGCGACTGCGCAACTCTTGTGAGCCAACCAAATCAAAATTTCCAAGGCTGAACTTGGCAAAGCGACCAAGATAGACATACTCGCCCCGCGACTTTTCAATAACCTAGCACTGGAGCTCATCTTGCGGCATGCGGCCGCTAGCCAAAACACGTATCGCACACCGCCAAATCTATGCAATTCATCCACCGCCTCACGGATCGGATCAAATACAAAACCAAGATCGTCACTAAGGTCGAAAATGGCATCCCGGTACGGTTCAAGACGCGCTCCAAGCGCTTCTCCCACCTGCAGCGCAAAATCCGCACAGTGGGCAAATTCGCCCTGTATGTAGCCGTCATCATCCTGTCCATCGTCACCGCATGCGCCATTGCTTACGCCATCGGCCATACTACCCATCCACGTGGTAAGTGAGGCTGAGCCGCCCGCCACCCGATTACCAAGCACGGCGGATTTTTTCCAACTAACCGGCACGCAATGGGTCACACCCATCGAATCCCCCCAATTCCACTATCATGCGTCCGTCCCCCACCTTCAGCATGCGTCACCTGGGAACCTTCGCCGCCTTTGGCTGGCTGGCTGGCCTGCTGCTTCTGGCAGGGCGGACGGCCGCAGCCGACGCGCCACCGCCACCCGCCAAATCCATCAGGTACGAGACCCATGATGGCTACTTCGTTTCCAACCAATTCGAGCCCGCTGCGGAGGTCTCGTTTGTGGTCATCACCGACCAACCAACCTTCGACAAGTTATTCGGGGTGGCCATGGTGATGCGCGACAAATCCCATCGCCTGCCACCCGCCGCCTTTGACAAAAACTTCGTAGTGACCGCCATTCACCGCGGCCATGCGCTGCTGTCCTATCAGGTAACCAGCGTCACCGCCGAAGCCCAGACCTTGATCGTGAGCTACAACACCATGGGCACACCCGACGCCAACGCCGCCTTCGCCTGCCCGCTGATCCTCTCGCTCTACAAAGGCGATTACCGCAACGTCCGCTTCGTCGAAAATGGCAAGGACGTCAAACGTCTGCCGCTCGCCTCGCCGACTGCCGCCCCGGCCAAACCCGGGATCTGACAATCACAGAACTATTTGTCTGTCCCTTAAACCAAAAGGCCCGCCAAGGCCCGCCCAGGCCCGCCCAGGACTATTTGTCTATCCCTTAGACAAAGGGTTGACGAAAACCGCGCACCAGCCGGCACCCGGCACCAACTTGCCGCCGACGGTGAGGCAGGGGCCGAGGGGTTCGCCCGGCTTCCCTTGATAGAGAGTGCAACCGCTGCATTGCTGATCGTTGGTGTGGCGCGGATATTTCGCCGCGTCCACTTTAGCGGTGTCCAATTTGAAGCCGAGGGCCGTTGCCATCGGATCAGTTTCTTCAAGTCTGGCGGGAGGTGGCGGATTTTCGCCTAGAGCGCGGCTACCCAGCAATGTGGGTGCGCCAGCCGAAACCATAAGTTTGAGGAGAAACGTGCGACGCGAGTGCATGATGAAATAGGGAGATTAATGACGACCTCGACAGATACCGTCGGATCATGGCCACTTTATCAAGAAAACTTTGCGGAAAGTTTTTTGGGAAGCGGGCGCGCGCGGGCGAGCAGCAGGACTATGTGTCTGTCCCTTACAGGACTATGTGTCTGTCCCTTAAACCAAAAAAGGCCGCCGGGTAAGCGGCGGCCTTTGAGTGAAGAGGACTTGCAGCAGCGGCTTATTCGCCTTCTGGGCCGCCGGGGCCGCCGGGGCCGCCGGGGCCGCCTGGGGCACCACCGGCGCCGCCGGGCATCTGGAAGGGCATTTGCTGTTGCGGCGGGGCGTCCTGGATTTTGACGAGTTCCAGTTCGAAGATGAGCACGCTGTTCGGCGCGAGGTCGGCGCTCTTGCGTTCTTCGCCATAAGCGAGGGCGCTGGGGATGAAGAGTTTCCATTTGGCACCCACGGGCATGGTGGTGAGGGCTTCCTTGAAGCCGGGGACCACCTGCAGGGTCATTGGCACGGGCTTACCGGCCGGGGAGGCGTCGAATTCCTTGCCGTCGATGAGGGTGCCCTTGTAGTTGACGAGGAACTCCTTGTTGTCGGTGGCACCTTCTTTGGGAGCGACGTATTTTTCCTCGCCGCCCTTGGCGAGTACTTCATATTGCAGGCCGCTCTTGGTGGTCACCACGCCGGCGCGCTTGGCGTTTTCTTCGAGGAATTTCTTGCCTTTTTCCAAGTTGGCGGCGGCGGATTCTTTTTCGCGGCCTTGGAGCAGATCGCCGAGAGCCTGCATAGCGGCTTGCAATTTTTCCTCGTTGAGGCCGGGTTTCTCACCCTTGAAGGCAGCCAAAAAGCCTTTGAGGAAACTTTCGGTGTCCAAATCCCCCACCGACACGCCAAAGCGGCCGAACTGCTGGGAGAAGCTGCCGCCGGTGCGGAAGCCCAGAGCGTATGAGGAATCCGTCTTGATCACGGCTGGATCGAGCACCGGCTTAGCCGGCGTCTCGGGCACCGCTGCAACAGCCGAAGCAGCAGGCTTGGCCGGGGTGGCCGGGGTGGCCGCGGGGGTAGGAGCAGCCGGCGCGGCCGAAATCTGGGCGGTGGTGGCGGCGATCAGGCCGAGGGCCAAGGCGTTAGGAATAAAGTTACGGATCATAATATGTTGGGTGGGGCGGCAAGCTAGGAGCCGATCGGCCGATTGTCGAGAATAGATTTTAGACCGCCGCGCTTCACACCAGCCCATCCTTGCGCGCCTGTTTCCAATACGCATATTCGGAGCGGTTGAAGTCGATATACTCAGGCGACAAATCGCTGGTGTACATCGTGTAATCCGCGCTGCCTTGGTTGAGGTTGATGCCGATGGTGAACTCGCGCTCGGCGACGATGTCGCGCAATTCGGCCATCGGGGTGGCCGCTTGCAAGCCGCCGAGACAGGCGGCCTTGCCGCCGATGTGGATATCGACGAGTTCCTCGCGGATGCGGGCTCGCGAGTAGCCCACGGCGTGGATGATGCGGCCCCAATTCGGGTCGCCACCATTCCAGGATGCCTTGACCAAGGCGGATTTGCACACCGCCTCGGCGACTTTTTTAGCATCCAGATAAGTGCGGGCACCGCTAACATTGACGGTGACAAACTTGGTGACCCGCTCGCCATCGCGGACCACGGCCTTGGCCAATTCCAACATCACCCAGTGGATCGCCGCGCGGAATTGCTTGCAGCGCGGTCCGTGGCGGCGGATCGCCGGCATGCCCGAGGCCCCGTTGGCGAGCACCAACACGGTGTCGTTGGTGGACATGTCGCCATCGATGGTGATGCGGTTGAACGAATCCTCGACGCACTCGAGCACGGTTTTGCGCAGCGCTTCGCTGGGCAGGTTGGCGTCGGTGGTGATGAAACACAGCATGGTGGCCATGCTCGGCGAAATCATGCCCGCCCCCTTGACGCAACCGCCGATGCGCACCGTGTGGCCGCCCAGATCGAAGGCGATGGCAATTTCCTTGGGGTGGGTGTCGCTGGTGATGATGGCTTTGGCCACCTCCGCGCCCTGGTCGGGCCCCAGCCCGGCGAGCAACTCTGGCGTGTGCGGCAGCAGGCGAACCATCGGCATCGGCAGGCCGATGACCCCGGTCGAGCAGACGCCGATTTCACTGCGGCGCAGGCCCAGCGGTTTGGCGACAGCGTCGCACATGGCGTTGGCATCGCCAATCCCTTGCACCCCGGTGCAGGCGTTGGCATTGCCGGAGTTGGCAATGATGGCGCGGAGGTCGCCCTTGCGCAGGTGAGCTTGGGACACGCGCACCGGAGCGGCTTTGACGCGGTTGGTGGTGAAGGTGCCCGCCGAGCTGCACGGTCGATCCGAGTGGATGAGCGCGAGATCCAGCCGGTCGCTGGCCGGATCCTTGATGCCACAACTCACCGCACTGGTGAGAAATCCGCGGGCTGCACCGACACCGCCGGCAATGCGTGAAAAGGGAAAGTCCATGGGTTTTTAGTGGGCGAAAGCGGACGATACTGGCCGCACCTGGTGTCCTTGAAAAGCCAAAGATCCTGTCGTTAGGTCAAATTCTTCGTCTTCCATCTTGCCTCTTCATCTTCTATTGTCTCTCGCGTCTTGTGTCTTGCGGCTGCGGCGGAGCCGCGCTAAAAATTTTGCAATCCGGCAGTTGTGGCCAGTCCGCACATCAGGTTGAAGCATTGCAGCGCTTGGCCGCCAGCCCCTTTGCCGAGGTTATCTTCGGCGCTGAGCAGCAACACCCGCCCGCTGCGTGGGTCGTATTGCCAGCCGATGTCGATGAAATTGGTGCGGGTCACATTCTTGGTATCGGCGCAGCCGCCGCGGCCTAGCAGGCGGACAAAATCCGCGTTGGCGTAGGCGGCGTCCAGCGCCTGGCCAATCGCCTTGGGTGCCACGCCCTCGCGCAGGGTGGCGGTGGTGGTGGTGAGGATACCGGAGTTGACCGGGATGAGGTGGGGGATGAACGTGAGGATCACCTGGCGGTCTGCAGCGAGGCTGAGTTCTTGCTCGATTTCCGAGAGGTGGCGGTGTTTCGGCAGGCCGTAGGCACGCACGCTTTCGTTGCACTCACAAAACAACAGGCTCAGGTCCGCCTTGCGCCCCGCCCCGCTGACCCCGCTCATCGAGGTGGCCACCAGCGTTGCCGGATCGAGCAGGCCTGCCCGCAGCAGCGGCAGCAACGGCAGTAAAATGCTCGTTGGATAGCAGCCCGGCGCTGCCACCAGGCGGGCGTCGCGAATCGCCTCCGCGCGCCATTCCGGCAACCCATAAACCGCCGTTGCCAGCAATTCCGGCGCAGCGTGTGCTTGTCCGTAAAATTCCTCGTACACCCCCGCATCGCGCAAGCGGAAGTCCGCGCTCAAATCAATGACCCGCAACCCTAGCTTCAGCAAGCCACGCGCAATCGGTGCTGCCACCCCGTGCGGCAGCGCTAAAAACGCCACCTCCGCCCCGCTCGCGGCGATCGCCTCAGGCCCCGGTTCGCTGAACACCAGTTCTGCACCCGCAGCCTTGGCAAACCGCGGAAACACTTGT
>WBXE01000167.1 GCA_008932955.1 Verrucomicrobiota bacterium | reverse complement strand
GCTCATCCTCGGCTCAGTCCTCATCTCCACCTTGCTGTGGGCCCGCCCGCTCAACCCCTTCGTCGCCCTCTGCGCCTGCACCATGGCCGCCTGCGGTCTGTTAGGGATGTGCGACGATTACAAGAAGGTCAAGGAGAAGAAAGCCGACGGCATCAGCGGACGGCGCAAGTTGCTGTGGCAGGTGGCCATCGCCTTGGTCGCGGCGTGTTTCATCTACTATAAACCGGAGGTGTCGGGCATCGGTGCCACCCGCCAACAACTCACCGATGGTGCGGGTTTTTGCCTGGGCAACTCCCCGCTGAGCATCGGCGCGCTGTGTTTCCCACTGTGGAAATTCCCCTTGCTCAATTTGCATTGGCTCACCATCCCGTTTTTCGCCTTCATCATTGTCGGCTGTTCAAATGCGGTGAATCTAACCGACGGATTGGACGGTCTGGCCACCGGCTGCACCATCAGCACGGCGCTGGCCTACGCGGTGCTGGCCTATTTGGCGCACCGGTTTTACATCGCGACGGAATATCTGGTCATTCCACACAACCCGTATCTGGGCGAGTTATCGGTCTTTTTGTTTGCGCTGGTGGGGGCCTGCTTCGGGTTTTTGTGGTTCAACTGTCATCCGGCTAAGGTGTTTATGGGCGACACCGGCTCGCTGGCCATCGGCGGGGCTCTGGGCAGCGCCGCCATCTGCACCAAACAGGAACTCATGCTCGTCATCATCGGCGGGGTCTTCGTCATGGAGGCCATGTCCGTCATCCTCCAGGTCGGCTCGTTCAAACTCCGCCGCAAACGCATCTTCCGCATGGCCCCCATCCATCATCATTTCGAGTTGGCCGGCTGGCATGAAAACCAGGTCATCACCCGCTTCTGGATCCTTTCGATCATGCTCGCCCTCTTCGGCCTCGCCCTGCTTAAAATCGCCTGACCCCATGACCCTCGCTGGAAAAATCGTGACCATCCTCGGCGCCGGCCGCAGCGGCCGCGCGGCTGCGGCGCTGGCCCTGCGCGAAGGTGCCAGCGTACCGGTGTGGGATGCTGGCGCTGCCGAGGCGTTCGCCGGGATGTCTGAGGGCATCGCGCTGCATCCTCACGCCACTCCCGAACAGGCGCAACCCTGCGATTTGTTAGTTGCGAGTCCGGGCATCGACACCTACGGCCCCTTGGTCGCCGCGTTTGCCCAGCAGGCGGGGGAGGTCATCGGCGAAGTGGAATTGGCGGCGCGCCACTATGCGGGGCGGATCATCGGCATCACCGGCACCAACGGCAAGACGACGACCACCGAACTGATAGCGCGCATCCTCGGCCACGCCGGACTGGGCGGCACGGCTTGCGGCAATTACGGCCTGCCATTCAGCGAGGTGTTGCTGCAAACCAATCCGCCGGCAGTGGTGGCGCTTGAGCTCAGTTCGTTTCAACTCGAAACCATCCGCAGCCTGCGTCCGATCGTAGCGGTTTGGCTCAACTTCGCCCCCGACCACCTCGACCGCTACCCGGGCGTGGAGGCCTACTTTGCCGCCAAATTGCGCATTTTTAAAAACCAAACGGCGGCCGACACCGCGGTGCTGCGCGCCGGCGAATCCCTGCCGCCACTGGCCGCCAAGCTCGTCACCTTTTCCACCCAGGATGAGTCCGCCGAGTGGTTTTCCGACGGCCAGCGCATCTGCCAGCGCGGCACTTTAGTGTTAGACATGGAGCACGACAGCGGCTTGCGCGGTTTGCATAACGCAGAAAATGCCATGGCGGCGCTCGCTGCCTGCCAGGCCTTGGACATTCCGCTCGCCGTCATGCGCGAGGCGCTCCACGGCTACAGTCCCCCACCCCACCGCTGCGAATTGGTCCGCACCCTCGACGGGGTCGAATACCTCAACGATTCCAAGGCGACGAACCTGCACGCGCTGGAAAGCGCCCTGCGCTCGCAAACCCGGCCGGTGATCTTGCTGGCCGGCGGCAAGGAGAAGGGCTTGGACTATTCTTCGGTGCTGCCGCTGCTGCGCGACAAGGCGCTGGCCTGTGTCACCTTCGGTCAGATCGCCGCACCACTGATGAACCTGTTCGCCCCGGCCGTCACTTGCCAGGCGGTGACCACCCTTGCCGAGGCGCTCGACGTCGCGCGCGCGCTGGCACCCCGCGGCTCCACCGTACTGCTATCGCCGGGCACCTCGTCATTCGACCAATTTGCCGGCTACGAACAGCGCGGCAACACCTTTCGCCACCTGGTCAACCAACTCCGCTAACCCGCCATGAATCCACGCTCCCTCCCAGTCAAACGCCGCCCCGTATCTAACGGGTTTTTCAAGCGCATCCACGCCGTGACCCGCCACCGCAACCAGCGCGTCGCCACCACTGCCACCGCCGAAGATTTTGAAAACGAGAATCACAGCGCGCGCATCTCGCGCGGCTTTACCATCATTTTCCTGATCCACGTGGTGGCCATCGCGTTGTATTTCATCCACCTCAATTTCCTCAACGATCATTCCGTAGCCAAAGCCACCCCGCCGGCTGCTTCGGCCACCACCTCCCCTAAACCGCGCACCGATAATCCACCGCAGTTCGGCCCCGACGACGCGACCTGCATGGGGGTGGCAGGTGATACTTATGCCCGCATCGCCGCCCGGGAAGGCGTGGATGAAGCCGCCCTGCGGTCCGCCAATCAGAACAAGCCGATCACGGCAGGACTGACGTTCAAGCTACCGCCCAAAAGCATAGTGGCCAAGGAGTCCGCGATGGTGGTGGCCTTGCGCAAGCCGGTCGCCTTGAGCGCCGAGCACGACTTGGTGGAAGTGCCACCAGTGGAGGCCACCCCGCCTCCGCAGCGATTGCTGGTTCATCCCGGAGTCGTGCATGAGCTTGCCGCAGCCAAGACCGCAAAGGATACGGCTACACTCAAGACTACAAAGGATACTCCCAAGACCACGAAGGACACGGCTACACTCAAGACGGCAAAGGATACTCCTAAGACTGCGAAGGACACTCCTAAGACTGCGAAGGATACGGTCCCCGCCAAAACTGCCAAGGATACAGCCAAGACGGCGAAGGATACTCCCAAGGCCACGGCGTCTGCCAGCAAGCAAAGTTACACGGTGAAGTCGGGCGACAACCTCTACCGCATCGCCAAACGCTACAAAATTGACCAGGCCGCCTTATTGCGGGCCAACAACATCAGCGATCCCGCCAAACTCAATTCCGGCATGACCCTGGTCATTCCACACTGATCCACCCCCATGCTCCGCCAGGCATCCCTCTTGCTTTGTTCGTCCGTCGCGGCTCTCCTCGCCATCGGCCTCACTACCTTGGCGAGTACCAGCGTCTGGGTGCATGGCCACGAAGAACCCTATTTTTTCCTCATCCACCAGGCGCGCATGGCGGTCGCCGGTCTGGTCTTGGCCATCGTCGCTGCATGGGTCTCTCCAGAGTGGCTGCGCAAGCATTCACTGTGGATGCTGGCGGGCGTTTGCATTCTGTTAGCCCTGTGCTTCGCCCCCGTGGTCGGCGTGGATACCTACGGCTCCAAGCGCTGGGTGCAATTTCCCGGCCTCCCACAATTCCAACCCTCCGAAATTGCCAAACTCGTCACCGTTATTGCGCTGGCGGCCTGGTTTGCCCGCTGGCAGACTGAGGTGCACAGTTTCTGGCGGGGCTTTGTCATGCCTGGCATTCTCGCCGGCGTGCCACTGCTGCTCATTGCCGCGGAAACCGATGTGGGCACCGCGCTGACCCTGGCGATGGTGGTGGCAGGATTGCTATTTTGCATGGGAACGCGCCTGCGCTACCTCATCCCCACCGCCCTGCTCGCCATCACCGGCGCTTTGTATTACATCTACAACAACGAAGTCCGCTGGTCCCGCGTCGTCGCCTGGTTGGATCTGGAAAACCCGATCTACCAAGCCGACAAGGGCATGCAGCAATGGCGCTCGCTGCTCGCCCTCGGCAATGGCGGCCCTTGGGGCGTGGGCCTCGGCAATGGCATCGAAAAATTCGGCACCCTCACCTTTGCCCACATCGACTTCATTTTCCCGGTCATCGGGGAGGAACTCGGCCTGCCAGCCACCCTCGGCGTCGTCCTCTGCTTTGTCCTCATCGCGGTGGCCGGCATCGGCATCGCCGTCCAAGCCACCCAGGTGTTCAACCGTTGCCTCGCTCTGGGCATCACCTGCCTCATCGTCGTCCCCTCCATCCAAAATATCGCCGTCACCACCGCCGTGCTCCCCAACGACGGCCTGCCGCTGCCCTTCGTCAGCTATGGCGGCACCAGCCTGGTCTTCAGCCTGGCCGCCGTCGGCTTGTTGGTGGGCATTCACCGCCGCTCCCAATGCGCGGCCCCGCAGGAATTCCCGCTGAGTCGCAAAACCCGCCTCGCGGTGCGGCTCTAACGGCGCGCCAGGGGAGCGCAAGACATAGTGACAGATAAAAAGTAGTAAAAGTCATGGTTGAGCATAATACGCCGATTCACACGGATTGTCTGTCCTGATGGCCAGCGCCTCCCTACACTCGGCCATGCAGGCAAAGCGACGCTTCGAGGAACTCGACTACCGGAAAACCCCGCTGGGCGATCTCATTCTGCGACGGCGGCTGCTCCCGGCCCTCGATGACATCGAGGTTTACGAAATTATCCTCGGCGACGCCTTTTTGATGACCAGCTTGTTCACCGAGGTCGAGCAGGCGCTCTCGCGCCTGGGGTTAGCGGCGGCCAAAGCTGCCTTTCCGGGGCAAGCCCTCGAGGTAGTGGTCGGCGGCTTGGGCTTGGGATATACCGCGCGCGCCGCGCTGGAGGTTCCCGAGGTGGGCTCGTTGCTGGTGGTGGATTTCCTCAAGGCCGTCATCGAGTGGCACCAGCTTGGCCTCGTGCCGCTGGGTCCAGGCCTCACCGCTGACCCCCGCTGCCGCTTGGTCCACGGCGATTTTTTCCAACTCGCACTGTCCCGCGGCAGTGAACCGTGCTTCGACCCGCTGGCGGCCGGGCGGCTCTATCATGCCGTGCTACTCGACATCGACCACTCACCCTCGAAACTCCTCCATCAAGGCAACTCAGCCTTCTACGAGCCGGAGGGACTGCGCCGCTTGGTCGGCCACCTGCACCCGGGCGGCGTGTTCGCGTTGTGGTCGGATGATCCGCCCGATGCCGGATTCATCGCCTCTCTCACCGGCGTGTTCACCAGCTGCGAGGCGCATGTCGTGCGTTTCCCCAATCCCCATCAGGACCGCGACGCCGTCAGCACGGTGTATGTGGCGGTCGCGCCAGTCGCGGGCCGGTCAAAGACATGGTGACAGATAAAAAGTCATATTCGAGCTTGCAGGCGATGGACGCGGCAGAAGGGCAGATGTCGATTGGCTAGAGGCGAGGGGCCACTCCGGCTCGGTGAGCCGTCTGGTAATGACCGCGAACACACATCCTCAAACCATGCGGAAATTGGACAAGTTGGC
>WBXE01000166.1 GCA_008932955.1 Verrucomicrobiota bacterium | reverse complement strand
TCACCTAACTGGATATCCTGGGGCAGGTTTTCCTTGAGCCGCAGATGCAGCGTTTGAAGCGTGAACTCGGCACGCCGCTCGTGATTCGAGCGGGCCGTGAGCACCGCGCAATGACCGTAAGGCGGAAAGCCAAACGCCCGGCGAAACTCGAGTTCTTGCTCGGAAAATCCGTCGAAGTCGTGACGCCGCGCATATTGAATGGACGGCGAGTGCGGGGTGAAGGTCTGCACGATCACCTCGCCGGTTAGATCGCCGCGACCGGCGCGGCCCGCCACCTGCGTGAGCAATTGGAACGTGCGCTCACCAGCGCGGAAATCCGGCACGTGCAAGCCCAGATCGGCATTGAGGATGCCCACCAGCGTGACGTTGGGAAAGTGCAAACCCTTGGCGATCATCTGCGTTCCTATCAAAATATCCAGCTTGTGGGTTTTGAAGGCGTGCAGGGTATCGCGCAGGGCGTGGCGGCGGCGCATCGCATCAGCATCAATCCGGGCAAACTTCGCCTGCGGCAACACCTTGGTTAGAATTTCCTCCACCTTCTGGGTGCCGTAGCCCTGGAGTAAAATCGCCGGGTCCTTGCAGGCCGGGCACTTGCGCGGCACGATCGCCTGGTGGCCGCAAACGTGGCAGATGAGCCGCTCGTCAGTGCGATGATAGGTGAGGGCCACCGCGCAGTGCGGGCACTGGCAGACGTGGCCGCAGGCGGGACATTGTAGCGAGCGGGCAAAGCCGCGGCGGTTGAGAAACAGGATCGATTGCTCGCCCTTTTCGAGGCGCTGTTCGAGGGCGCTGCGCAACTTGTCGGATAGAATCGCCATCCCGCCCTTGTGCTTGGTTGCCTCCAGGCGCATGTCCACCACCCGCACCAGCGGCATCGACTGGCCATCGGCGCGTTCATCGAGGCGCAGCAATGCATACTTGCCGAGCTGGGTATTATGCCACGACTCGAGCGACGGAGTGGCCGAACCCAAGACAATGGCGGCACCCTCGAAGGCGGCGCGCAACACGGCCACGTCGCGACCATGATAGCGCGGCGGATTTTCCTGTTTGTAGGAATTTTCATGTTCCTCATCCACGATGATGAGCCCGAGGTCGGGCAGCGGCGCAAACACCGCCGAGCGCGCACCGATGACAATCCGCGCAATCCCCTTGCGGATGCGCTGCCATTCGTCGAAGCGCTCGCCCTGTGAAAGGTGCGAGTGCAACACCGCCACCTGCTCCTGCTGACCGGCAAAACGCGCCTTGAAGCGGCGCACCGTCTGAGGGGTTAGCGAAATCTCTGGCACCAGAACCAACACGGTTTTGCCCAACTCAAGCGCCCGTTGCGCGGCTTGCAGATAGACCTCGGTCTTGCCCGAACCCGTCACACCTAACAACAACATCGGCTTGGCTTGCGCTGGTTGCTGCAGTGCCTCTAACACCCGTTCCAGCGCTGCCGCCTGTGCGGCGTTGAGTGTGAGCGGTGTGGAAGCGACCAACTCCTCGATCTCGTCGGCATCCGGATCGCGACGAACCTCCTCCACCTCGATGCGCAATAGCCCGGCTTTTTCCAGCGCCTTGAGCGTGGCCGCAGCACCCTCCCCCAGCCCGGCCACCGCCAAGCGCCCGCCCTCCGCCTCCAGCAACAGTGAAATCACCGCGTGCTGGCGCGGCGCCCGCTTGGCAAGTTTTTCCAACTCGGCGGCCGCCGGCACCGCAACGAGCACGGCAAGGCGGCGGGTCTTGGCAGAGGTTTCCTCGCTGCGCACCGCTTCCGGCAACAACGCACGAATCACCGACTCAAGACTACAGCCATAGTACTTGGCTATCCACTCGCCCACTCGCAGCAGCACCGGAGTGATGAGCGGCTCCGGATCAATCAGGCTCACCAGCTCGCGCATGGCAAAATCACCCTGCGCCGCCTCGCCGAGCGCCAGCACGGTGCCCGTGGCCACTTGCCGCCGCAGCGGCACGCGCACCCGGCACCCGGCCACCACGGCGAGCCCCGCCGGAATACCATAGTCGAACACCAACTCCGAAGAGCCATCAATCAAAACCCGTGCGGTCACGCGTGCCACTCTGCCTGCTCATACCGCCGCGGCCAAGAGCGAAATTCCATCGGGGTCAGTCCCGCTTTTCGAACATTCCCGCCGGGCATCCATCGGGGTCAGTCCCGCTTTTCGAACATTCCCGGCGGGCATGTGCCAGCTCATGCTTGAAAAGCGGGACCGACCCCGGTGCTTGAAAAGCGGGACCGACCCCGGTGGGGAGTTACTTCACCGGCTGAATGGCCTGGGGATTTTTGAGCAAGAGAAGGGGCCATTTCTCCTTGGGAGTAATTTTCATCTCGACGCGGCCGGTGATGCGGATGCGTTGGCCTATGGACACAGAGAGGGCCTGCGCTGATAATTCATCGGATGGTTTGGCGGTCTTAAAATATCCCTGGACCTCCCTTCCCAGCGTGGATCCCTGAAAGTCCACATACCAGAATCCGTCGGGGCCCGGTCCAATTTTCGCCAAAAGCCCCTCGACGGTCACCTCGCGGGAGACTGCCTGCATGATGAGTTGGGTCTCGCCACTAGCGAACACCTTGCCGGCCAGCGCGGCGTTGCTCGCGGCATGAGCCACGGGATGTCGGAGCTGCCACCAAGCCCCCGCCCCCGCCAAGCCGACAAGCAAGACCAGCGCCGTGAGCAGGACCCACGGTTGTTTGAAAAACGGTTTTTTCAAACTCAGGGGGTGCATGGGCAACTCGTTGGGCGGTGAAAGCTCGTCGCGCAAGGCGGGTGGGGTGGTGCCAAGCGGCCAGCGGGAATGGCCAGCCGCGGACACGGTATTGCGTGCGACGGTCTCACCGGTGAGACGGACTAGATGCGCCCGAGCCTGGCGCAGCGTGGTGGCATCGGCGTTGGCACGCAGCCACTTCACCCAAGCCCCGAGGCCTTGGCCGGCTTGATTGGGCATGTGATTGCGGCGCCAACCGAGCAAATCCTCGGTCAACTCGGCCAATGGCAGCAAGCTGTGCCGGGAGTCCTGATGGCCCAGCCATTTCATGGGTGCCAGCTCAAAGGTCAGGCCGCGGCGATTCTCCCCGGCGTCGTCGATGATGAGTTCGGTGGCGGTTTCCACCCACACGGCATCCGTCCCCAGCACATCTGAGAGAGCCTGGGAAATTTCCAGCACCCGCTCGAGCACGTCGAGGACATCGGCAGATGTGTAGGGCTGGAGTTGCAGCAATTCGGCGAGCGATTCGCCTTCGATCCACTCGCTGGCGACAAAGGGCATGCCGTCCACTGGATCGCAGCCGCCGCTGAGCAGCGCCCGCAAGCCCGGATGTTGCAAGCCGACGAGCCGATCCACGATTGCGGCGTACTCGCTGAGTTGCTCATCGAACAGACCGCCGCCGTCAGCCCCGAACGGGAAAAACCGCTGCACAGCCAGCGGGCTGCCGGTGTCTGCATCGCAGGCAAGGTAGGTTACCCCGGAACTATCCTGGGCGACAATATCTTGAATTTCGAAGCGATAGCTCAACACGGGGGGACGATACACATGAACCTAAATTGGGAAATGAAAATGGTGGCAGCGATGGTTTTCACCACAACCGAGCGCAGCGAGATAGCCTGACTGAGTGCCTTTCAAATAATCAGGCAAATTTCACGGATTGAAGAGGATGACACGATGCCACAGAGTCGGCGGATCAAGCCGGCGGCAGCGGCACCCTCGAAATGGCGGAAAATTCGCCGGGTCGGTGAAAATCTGGCTCGGCAGAGGCCAGCTTAGCGGCAGTCAGAAACCGTTGCTGTGGCGATTCCAAGACAAAGGTGACATTCGCCCGCGTGGCCGGACCGAGATCCAGCCGTGCCCGCAACAAGTCCAGCGGCAACGCCATCGCCGCCACCCACGAGCCGTCAGCTGCCAAATCTGAAAACGTCGCCACCTCGGGCATGGCAATATCAAGCGCCTCGGTACGCTGCCGCGGGCCGGTGAATTCGCAGGTCCACCAGGCACCGTTGGGCGCGAGGTTGAACTCGAAATATCGACCGCTGCGCGGATCGGCCAAAAACAATTCCGCCACATCGTAGCGCCACAATTGCGCCTGGAAATGCCCCGGCCGCGCTTGCGGATGCAACGCCGCTGGCCGCCGGTGACTGGCGACAAACCACAGCCGCCGCGCATCGCTCACCAAGGCAAACCCAGCTGCTGGCTCGACCCGCTCGCCATGCCAGTCATGCGTCAAGCCGAACAAGGGTACATTCAACTCCCCCCACGCCAATGGCCGCGTGCTCTCGAAAATCGTCATGCGCCGAGGCTGCCGAAATCCCCAAGGCGTGTCGAGCACCGACGCCAGTTAGGGGCGACGACTTTCTTATCGTCGTGCGCAAGGACCGAGCAGGAAGCATGTCTGCGGCACTCGATCACGGGCCGCGCTTGCGCAAGCACGACAAAATGTGGTGGCTCCCCTAGGGATAAACAGCCGGAAAATTATGCGTTGTTTTAGGCCGCGCAATGAGCCTACTGGCCCAGAATCCCCAGCGGCCCACTAGGAGATCAGGAAAAGCCGCCGGGGAAAGTCGTTATTGCGCCTTGACCCGGGGCCGGATGTTGGAGAAATATCGGCCACCCCAATCTAAACCCCAACAAAAAACCATTCCATGTCAGAAGCCACCCTCACCCAGATTAAGGACAGCAGCGCCAATCCCGCACCGCTCGGTCTACTCGCCTTCGGCATGACCACCGTGCTGCTCAACCTGCACAACGCCGGCTATTACGAACTCAACAGCATGATTTTGGCGATGGGTATTTTTTATGGTGGCAGCGCCCAGGTGATCGCCGGCATCATGGAATGGAAAAAGGGCAACACCTTCGCCACCACCGCCTTCATTTCCTACGGCATGTTTTGGCTCACCCTCGTCGGCTTGATTGTGCTGCCGAAACTCGGTCTGGCCAGCGCCACCGACGAAACCGCCAAGGCGGCCTATCTGGCGGTGTGGGGACTGTTCACGGCGGGCATGTTTATCGGCACGCTGCACCTCAGCCGCGCGCTGCAATTCGTATTCCTGTCACTGACGATTCTGTTTTTCCTGTTAGCCTACGGTGACTTCAGCGGCGCGGGTCCCGCCTACAAACACTTCACCGGATTTGAAGGCGTCGTCTGCGGCCTCTCGGCAATCTACACCGGCCTCGCCCAGGTCCTCAACGAACTGGCCGGGAAAACCGTCCTGCCACTCGGCTTGCCACGTCAATAGCCATCTGCCCGGGGCAGCTTCGCCAGAATGTCTGGCGCATTGTAGCGGCACGTCTATGACCGGGAAACACCCATACGATATTATCGAGGCCAAGCGCATGATAGACCGCGATTTCATCGTGGTGGCCGAGGTGATTGCGCAGCGCTTACAGCACTTCGGGGGTGAGCCACAGGTCCACCGGCGTGCGGTCAGTGGGCTGACGCTCGAGGGTGGCTAGAATTCTTTCTCTGGGTGT
>WBXE01000165.1 GCA_008932955.1 Verrucomicrobiota bacterium | reverse complement strand
TGGGGGATGGTGGATCGGAGATAGTGGATAGACCGCGGCTTTATCTGCGATTCACTATCGTCGATCCTTCATCTCCTATCTCTCTCCGGCGGCTTTGGCTAGGGCTTCGCAGGATTTGAGGTCGAGTTTACCGGAGGCGAGGACGGGGATTTCCGGGACGTAGAGGATTTGTTTGGGGCACCACAGCGAGGAAATGCCTTCGTCGAGGAGTTTGTAACGCAGGTGGATGCATGCCTGTTCCTGAGCGGAACCGGGGATGGTGGACAACAGGAGGATGGCCTCGCCTTTAAGCGGGTCGGGGATGCCGACGACGGCAATTTTGCGTTCGGTTTCTGCGTCGAGGCCGAGGACCTTGTTGATGGCCGCTTCCACGGTTTCGTGGGGGACCATTTCGCCGGCGATTTTGGAGAAACGTGCGAGGCGTCCCTCAATGTAGAGGAAGCCATCGTCATCGAGGCGGCCGACGTCGCCGGTGCGGAGCCAGCCGTCCTGGAGGACCTCGGCAGAAGATTTGGGGTTGTCGAGGTAGCCCTTGAAGACATTGGCGCCCTTAAACCAGATGATGCCCTGGCGATTGAGCGGGACGGTTTGGCCGCTAACTGGATCGGTGAGGCGGATGGCCAGCCCCGGTAGCAATTGGCCCACCGCGCCCTCGCGGGCGGAGGGCAGGACAGCGGCTGAGTGCTCGGCAGTGGGGTTGGGCAGGTTGAAGTTGGTGGCGGGCGAGGTTTCCGTCAGGCCGTAGCCCTCCAGCGGGCGGATATGGAATTTTTCCTGGAATGCATCGGCCAGCGAGCGGGGGAGTTTTTCGGCGCCGGTGACCACCAGTTGGAGCGAGCTGAGCTGGGCCGGATCGACGCGCTTCATGTAGCCGCGCAGGAAGGTGGGGGTGGTCAGGAGGATATTGATTTGATGGAAGGCGATGAGTTCGGCGTGGCGTTTGGCGTCCAAGGCGGAGGGATAAGTGATCAGATTGATGCCCTCGATGATCGGGAACCAGAGAGTGACGGTGCAGCCGAACGAGTGAAACAAGGGCAGCGAGCCGAGGATGGACGAACCAAAGGGCACTTCGATGCGGGTGCTGAACTGGCAGATATTAGCTAGGAAATTGCGGTGGCTCAGCGCCACGCCTTTGGGTTCGCCCGAAGATCCCGAGGTGAACAGCAGCGTGGCCTCGTCGTCTCCTTTGCGGCGCTTGAGTCCCAGCAGGCTGCCCAACACGCGGGCCGGCAGCAACCTGGACAAGATCGCCCATTTGAGAATTTTTTTCCGCAGCAGCGGCAGTTCCCGCTCGACGAGGATGAGGTCACGGTTAGGCGGCCACGGAAACGCCGAGATTTTGCGGACAAACGGATCGGCGGTGATGAAGCGGTCCACCCCCGCTTGGCGGATGGTGGATTTGATCACCTCGTGGCCGGCGGTGAAGTTGAGGTTGACCGGGATTTTTCCGGCAAACAGCACCGCCAGATTGGCGATGAGCCCGGCTTTGCCCGGCGGCAGCACGATGGCGATGCGGGCCCTGTCGGTTTCCTGTTTGAGGGTTTTGGAAAAGGCGATGGCTGCGGCGAGCACTTGGGCGAAGGACATTTCCGAATCATCGGCCCCATCGACGATTTTGTTGGAGGAGCCGTGTTTCTTGAGGCCTTCGAGCAGCGCCATGGCCAGCGAGCCTTTAAACACGGGCCGACAGGCGAACGCTTCCTCGGCGGCTTCGTAGAGGCTTTGTTGGAAGGCGGCGACGCTGGCATCTGCGGCGGCGATGGGCTGGCCGATGGCCAGAACCGCTTGGGGCAGTGCGGAGGCGCGCTCAATGCTCAGGCACGACGTCCGTGGCAGGTCCACGGCAATCGGCAAAATCGGCAAGCCGAACGCGCACATGACCCGCAGGTGAGAGGAGGGGATATGGCAAGCGCTGGCATTGCGCGAGGTGATGCGGCCTGGGGCGTAGATGATGACCCCGCCGTCGGCGAGATAGTCTTGGAGTTGGCGGCCGGCGCTGGCGGGTGCGGCATCGTTGCACGAGAACGCGGCGCCGGAGTTGGATTGCTCAAGGAAGCCGCGGGTGGCCGGGTCGTAGGCGGAATTTTCCTCGATGAGCCAAGTGATTTTGCGGCCGTCGAAAAGTTTGGCGAGCTGCAGCAGCAGGGCGAAATCCAGGCGTCCGGGAATGACGAGTACGCCGGATTGCGGCAGGCGTTGCTGGTGTAAAATTTGAATGGAGGCCGAAGACATGCGGAAAATGGTGCCGGAGCGGATGACGGACTGCCAAGCTCCACAGGCATTGACGCGGATTTTCGGCTGAGTGGCACGAATATTTTTCAAAAAACCACCGAAATTTCAAAAAAATCATCTAGCCGTGGGCATGCGCTGCAAGTGCAGCCCGCAAACCGGAGTTCACAGTTCCTGAGTTGGTGCGGATGACGCAATGTAGGGAGCGATGACGTTACTGACGTCGTGCGGAATCCCGCCAGCCCGACTCTCTGAATTTTCCTCAGATCCATCAGGGATTGAGAGTATCTGGGAACGGGTTGAATCGGTGGTGTTCGACTTTACCGGGGTGACCAACCTCACGGATTCATTCCTGCATGCCTACTTTGGCAATATGGCGGAGGAGCACGGCGACGAGTTCTCTCGCAAGGTCCGCTTCAAAGGCTGTTCCCCCTTGGTCCGCTCGTTCGTTTCCATCGCGGTTTCGGAAGGGTTGAGGAAACGCCGCGAACTTCACGCCGGGTGCTGAACCGACGGGCCTTGGCTGCTTGGAGTGGGCGTGCCTGAGGCATTCTACCACCAAAAACCGCACAGTCCGCAAGACTCTCTACTATTTATCTGTCACCTTGTAATTGTTCATCCTTCATCCTTCTTGACAGGCACCCGTAAAACCATATGCTTACCCATATATGAAAACCACCCTGGATTTGCCCGACGACCTGCTGATCGAGGCCAAAACCCTCGCGGCCCGGCGCAAAACGACTCTCAAGGCCATTGTCGAACATGCGTTGCGGCGGGAAATCCGACCCGCTGCCGGGTTGGACAATCCTGACCCGGAAAAGTTTGAGGTCGGACCTTTGGGCTATCTCGTGATCAAAAGACAACCCGGCTCCCCTCCTGTCACTTTGGAGATGATCCGCGCCATTCAGGACGAGATTGACGAAGAAGACTTTCAAAAGGCGATGCGCCCCAACGGTCAATGATTGCCTTGCTGGACATTAACGTGTTGATTGCCTTGGTAGACACCGGTCACGTTCATCACGCTTCGGCCAAGAGGTTTTTCATAAGCGCACAACCCCACGGGTGGGCCACTTGCCCCATCATCGAGAACGGCTTCCTCCGCATTCTCGGCCGTTCAAAGGGCGTCTACGGTCCAGATTCCCCAACCGCTGCTCGCATTTTGTTGCTTAGTTTGCTCGCCTTACCCGGCCACCAATTCTGGCCCGACGACGCCTCCCTCACTGACACCCGGATTTTCCGCAGCCTCCCCTCATCCAAGCAGCTCACCGACCTCTATCTCCTCGGGCTCGCGGTGCAACACGGGGGCCGCTTTGCCACCTTTGACCAGGGCATCGACGCCTCCCTCATCCCCGGTGGCCCGGCCGCCTGTTTCTTCATTCCTCCTTTATAATACATCCTTTCTCCCCATGCCCACCTTCATCGAAACCCAGTTCCCCATCGCCCGCCTCTCCGGCGAGTCCTACAAGGAGGGCAAGGCGAACAACGGGCAGACGCTCACCCGGCTGGGGAAATGGTGGGGCCGCAAGCCGCTCATCCTCGTGCGCGCTTCCATTCTCGGCATGCTCGTGCCCGCTTCGGATGACCCGAAGCGCGATCGGGAAATCTTCCTCAAGATTCTCACCATGGACGACGACGGTGGCTGGCAGCCTGCAAGGGCGAAATCCCCGTCGCCGCCTGGCGCTGGGCCGCGCCGCTGGCAACCCAGGAGGAGTCTTTCTCTGCCCGTGGCTTCCAGCGCGGCCTCAGCGACGAGGAAAAAGAGGCCGTCTGCGCCCGCATTTGGGATTCGCTCGATGCGGATGGGCGCAAGGCGCTCGACGACCAGCGCCGCCGTCCCGTGCCCGAACGCGCCAGCTTCGACGCGCTGACGTATGTGGAGCGCATCGCCCATTGCGAGCGCCCGGAAAACATCGAAGGCCCAGCGCCCGCAGCGTGGGCCGCGATCAACGCTCACCTCGGCACCTCCGCCACCCGCCTGCCGGAGCTCGTCGGGCAACTCGGCCAGCGCGCCTTTGGCCACACACCGCGCGTTGGCGACGAGTTCTCACGCAAGGTCCGCTTCAAAGGCTGTTCCCCCTTGGTCCGCTCGTTCGTTTTCATCGCGGTTTCGGAAGGGTTGAGGAAACACCGCGATCTTCACGCCGGGTGCTGAACCGACCGGGTCTTGGCTGCTTCGAGTGGGCGTGCCTGAGGCATCCTACCACCAAAAACCGCACAGTCCGCAAGACTCTCTACTATTTATCTGTCACCTTGAAATTTTTTTCAGTCTTGTGTGCGCTCGACAAACAGGCGTGCCTCGCGCCGTCGCAAGCGCGAGCCGCCGGGGAGATTCACGGAGGGAGGACCGGTTGGATTTAATAAAAGCATGGTGCGTTCCACCAAGGCGCGGTCGATTTCCGGCACGCCTTGATCTTGCAAAAACCGTGCCATCGCGGCCTGTTGCAGAGGCGGCGGCAGCAGCCGCAGCGCGGGCAGGTGCAGGCGCCCTTGCGGATCGAGGACATGGGCGTGATCGAGGGCCCAGGCGAGAATTTTCTGGAGTTCAGCAGCATCGGCAGCAGCGCGGGCCAACATGGCGGAGGCATCCCTGCCGGCGATGGCGGAAAGCAGCGGCAGGGCTTCGAGGCGCAGGCGATTGCGCAGGCAGGCAGCCTCGCCGTTGCTGGCATCTTCGCGCCAGCGGAGCTTGCGGGCCTGTAGCCAAGTGCGCAGGTCGGCGCGGCGCAACTCGAGCAAGGGGCGGTGCAATTCCAAGCGGGTACCGCTGGTGGTGGTGATAGGCTGGAGCGGGTGCATGCCTTTGAGGCCGTGGGAGCCGCGCAGCACATTCCACAACACGGTTTCCGCCTGATCGTCGGCATGATGGGCGAGGATAACGCGCGGGCAGCGGTACTTTTTGGCGCAGGCTGCAAACCACTCATGGCGGGCCCAGCGCGCCGCGGTTTCCAGGGAGTCGCCGCGTTGGCGGGCGAGTTGGGCCACCTCCACCCGCTGCAGTTCTATCGGCAGACCGAGCGAGCTGGCCAAGCGTTGCACAAAGCGGCCGTCCTCGGTCGAGGCCCGCCCGCGCAGGCGGTGATCCAGATGACACACGACCAGATTGCGCAGGCCGGCTTGGACCAGCAAGTGGAGCAGGGCGACTGAATCGGCGCCGCCGGACACGCCCACCAGCCAGCGCTGGCGGGGGGATGCGCTGGCGAGCCAGGGGATGAGCAAGGGTGGGTTCACCGCTTGAACTTGCCTGAGCCGGGCTGCGCCGACAATCCCCATTTGTGTCGG
>WBXE01000164.1 GCA_008932955.1 Verrucomicrobiota bacterium | reverse complement strand
TTTTCAGTGTTTCAGCATCTCAGCTTTTTCTACCTATGAGCCGCCCGAATTTTGCCGCCATCCCCTACTCCGCCTCACCGGCCGACCTTAGCTACGGCGAGTGGTGCCAGTCCCTCGAAACCGAAATGGGCAAGCCCATCGCCGAGATCGTGTGGAACACCATGGAACAAATCCCGGTCAAGCCCCTCTACACCGAGGCCGACACCGCGGGCATGGAGCACCTCAAATACCAGGCCGGTATCGCCCCGTTCCTGCGTGGCCCGTACGCCACGATGTATTGCTTCCAGCCGTGGACAATCCGCCAGTATGCGGGCTTCTCGACCGCTGAGGAAAGCAACGCGTTCTATCGCCGCAACCTAGCCGCCGGTCAAAAAGGCCTCTCCGTTGCCTTCGACCTCGCCACTCACCGCGGCTATGATTCCGACCATCCGCGCGTCGTCGGCGACGTGGGCAAGGCGGGCGTGGCCATCGACTCGATCCTCGACATGAAGGTACTCTTCGACAGTATCCCACTCGATAAGGTGTCCGTCTCGATGACCATGAACGGCGCGGTATTGCCCATCCTCGCGTTCTACATCGTCACCGCGCTGGAACAAGGTGCCACCTACGAACAACTCGCCGGCACTATCCAGAATGACATTTTAAAGGAATACATGGTGCGCAACACCTATATCTATCCGCCGGGCCCATCGATGAAAATCGTCGCCGACATCTTCGAGTTCACCTCGCAGAAAATGCCCAAGTTCAACTCGATTTCCATCTCCGGCTATCACATGCAAGAAGCCGGCGCCACCGCCGACCTAGAAATGGCCTACACCCTCGCCGACGGCTGGGAATACCTCCGCACCGGCATCGCCGCGGGCATCGACATCGACGCCTTCGCCCCGCGCCTGTCGTTTTTCTGGGCCCAAGGGAAAAACCACTTCATGGAGGTGGCGAAAATGCGCGCCGCCCGCGTGCTGTGGGCCAAGATCGTCAAGACGTTCAATCCGAAAAACCCCAAGTCCCTCGCCCTGCGCACCCACTCGCAGACGTCCGGATGGAGCCTAACAGAACAGGACCCGTTCAACAACATCTCGCGCACCTGCATCGAGGCGATGGCCGCCACCCTCGGCCACACCCAGTCGCTGCACACCAACGCGCTGGATGAAGCCATCGCGCTGCCCACCGACTTTTCCGCGCGCATCGCCCGCAACACCCAGATCTTCCTCCAGGACGAAACCTCCATCTGCCGGGTCATCGACCCCTGGGGTGGTTCCTATTATCTCGAGGCCCTAACCGACGCGCTAATCCACAAGGCCTGGGCCCACATCATGGAAGCCCAACAACTCGGCGGCATGTCCAAGGCCGTCGAGGCCGGCATCCCCAAAATGCGCATCGAGGAGGCCTCCGCCCGCCGCCAGGCGCGCATCGACTCCGGCGAAGAAACCATCGTCGGCGTCAACAAATACCGCCTCGCCCAAGAAGCCCCCATCGACATTCTCGACGTGGACAACACCGCGGTGCGCCTCTCCCAAATCGAGCGCCTGCAAAAACTCCGCGCCGAGCGCGACGAAACGCGTTGCCAAGCCACTCTAACCGCCCTGTGCGATTGCGCCGGCGGCGGCCCGGGCAACTTGCTGGCGCTGGCGATCGAAGCCGCCCAGGCGCGGGCCTCGCTCGGCGAAATCTCCGATGCCATGGAAACGCATTTCGGCCGCTACAAAGCCGTCATCCGCACCATTTCCGGCGTCTATGGCAAGGAATTCAGCAATCAAGGAGATATGTCAGACATCCCCGACCTCATCAAACAATTCGAGACGCTCGAAGGCCGCCGCCCGCGCATCATGGTCGCCAAGATGGGCCAGGACGGCCACGACCGCGGTGCCAAGGTCGTTTCCACCGCATACGCCGATATGGGCTTCGACGTGGACATCGGGCCCCTGTTCCAGACGCCCGAGGAAACCGCCAAGCAAGCCGTCGAAAACGATGTACATGTGGTCGCGATGAGTTCGCTGGCCGCCGGCCACAAAACCCTCCTGCCACAACTCATCGCCGCCCTCAAACAACTCGGCCGCGAAGATATCATGGTCGTCTGCGGCGGCGTGATCCCCGCTCAGGACTACGACTACCTCTATCAAAACGGTGCCGCCGCCATCTTCGGCCCCGGCACCGTCATCC
Organism: Verrucomicrobiota bacterium; assembly: GCA_008932955.1. Classification (GTDB taxonomy): domain Bacteria; phylum Verrucomicrobiota; class Verrucomicrobiia; order Verrucomicrobiales; family Akkermansiaceae; genus Luteolibacter. Next base: position 3,362 of record WBXE01000164.1, on the reverse strand, counting down.
CCGACTCCGCCCGCAAAATCCTCAAGCTGTTGCTGGAGCAACTCGGCTGACCTTCACTTCACCCGCACCACCACAAAGTGGCTGCCGCCGTCCTTGGTCTTGAGCAATACCAGCACGCTGTCCTTGATGTTGGCGATGGCTTGCCGGTATTCCGCCAGGGTGGCGACTTTGTGGCATGGGGTCGGTCCCGCTTTTCGAGCATGCGGCCCCGCTTCCACTACACCATGTTCGAAAAGCGGGACTGACCCCCATCGGCGCTCACGACTTTCCACTAGGCCGATCGGACCACAGGAATGTCGCGATGGAAGCCGGTGTTGCCTTGGGAGGGCCGGAAACTACAGGAGACTTCCGATAGTTGAAAACCTTATTGACGCGGCCAGCATGGCAGTGTGTGAGAGCGGGAGCAATGCATTGCGCTTGCTCTTGGCTGCACATTGGCCGGTTGTCTGTGCATTGGCAAACGGGCGGGCAGCCCCTCTTGAGAAGGCCACAGTGCAGCGCTTTCCCCACGTGCGCTCGGCGCGGCTGCGATTGGATTCAATTCGCTTGAAAATGCCTGGGCATGGGGCAGAGTGGCGCCGGTGAGTTTGCAGGTAGTAGTCAACTTCAGGGTGGTGGATGAGAGCGACGATTGGATCGTGGTAGACAAGCCGGCACCGCTCATCGTGCATCCGGCGAACCGCAAGGCCGAGCCAGACTTGTTAGGAGGGATTACAAAGTTGCTGGCGTATGAGATAGCCAATGGAGCGAACCCCGGGGTCGTGACGCGGCTAGACCGTGAGACGAGCGGGTTGGTGCTGGTGGCGAAGCATGCGGTGGCCGCGCGCCAACTCGGCGGGGTATTCATGCGGCGGGAGGCCAGCAAAGAGTACCTCGCGGTGGTGCTGGGCTGGCCAGCGGCGCAGGCATGGGACTGCGACGAACCGCTGCTGCGTGCCGGGGATGTCGAAACCTCGGCGATCTGGGTGCGCCAAACGGTCCATCCAACGGGCAAATTATGCCGGACGCGGTTTGAGGTGGTGGAGCGCTTCGAGCGCGAGGAAGGGCGCTTCAGCTTGCTGCGGTGCTTTCCGGAAACCGGCCGGATGCACCAAATCCGCGTGCACCTGGCCCATGGCGGCCATCCGATCGCCGGCGACAAATTGTATTCGGCGGCCGGCCAGGAATACCTCGATTGGATGGCCAGCGGCTGGACGCCGGACTTGGCGCGGCGCTTGTTTTTGCCGCGTCACGCGCTGCACGCGGCGGTGCTGGCGGTGCCCTGGGCCGGCGGCGTGATCGAGTGGCGGGCCGACTTGGCCGAGGACTTGCGCGACTTTGTGGCGGGAAAACCCGTGGTGGACAATGCCGACGTTGTCATTTGGCGGCGGCATGGCTAAGCTGCCGCATGGTTTCCCTGAATGAATTGGTGACGTTTCTGGATGAGCAATTGGCCATAGCGGCTATTCCCGATTATCCGGGTGCGCTCAATGGCTTGCAACTGGCCAATGAGGGACCCGTCGGGCGGATCGTGGCGGCAGTGGATGCCTCGCTAGCGGTGGTGGAAGCGGCCGCCGCAGGTGGGCCGGGCTTGTTGCTAGTGCACCACGGGATGTTTTGGCAAGGCGCCCAACCACTGCGGGGCGCGTTTTACCGCAAGATCAAAATGGCGATGGATGCCGGGCTGGCGATCTATTCCGCCCATTTGCCGCTCGATGTACACCCGCAATGGGGCAACAACCCGCTCTTGGCGCAGGCAATGGGGATGCGGGAAGTGACGCCATTTTTGGATTGGAAAGGCTTGGCCATCGGCCTGCGCGGCGTGTGGAATGGCACGCGCGACGAACTCAGAGAGCAGCTCATGCAAGCCGTCGGCGGCCCCGTACAGATGTGTGCCGGCGGACCGGAAAAAATCGCCTCGGTGGGCTTGGTCACGGGCGGGGCTGGCAGCGAGGTGGCACGGGTGGCGGCGGCGGGGGTGGATGCGTTCATTTCCGGGGAGGGGCCGCATTGGAGTTTTCCGCTGGCGGAAGAATTGGGCCTCAATGTGTTGTTGGCCGGGCACTATGCGACCGAAACCTTCGGGGTCAAGGCACTCGCCACCGAACTCTCACAGCGCTTCGCCTTGCCCTGGTCCTTCGTAGACCGCCCCACCGGTCTCTAAGAAAGCAAAAAATCGCGGACGGAAGGGCTTTACACCTTCCATCCACGATCCTTGATTTGCTATCCTTTAGCGTTTCTTGCACACGACACTTGGCAAGCGCCGTTCCGCTCAGGCGACCGCTCAGGGCGTGGGCACGGAGACGATGGTCTTGAGAATGCGCGAGGCGATCTGATAGGGGTCGCCTTGGGAATTGGGGCGGCGGTCTTCGAGATAGCCCTTGTAGTTGGCATTCATGAAACTGTGGGGGATGCGCACCGAGGAACCGCGGTCAGCCAGACCGTAACTGAACTTGTCGATGGACTGGGTTTCATGCAGGCCGGTGAGGCGCAGATGATTGTCCGGGCCATAGACCGCGATGTGTTCTTCGCGATATTCCGCGAAAGCCGCCATCAGCGCTTCGAAGTAGGCCTTGCCGCCGACTTCGCGCAGGTAGGTGGTGGAAAAATTCGCGTGCATGCCCGAGCCATTCCAGTCGCCGCGAATCGGCTTGCAGTGGTACTCGACTTCCACACCGTATTTTTCGCACAGCCGGTTGAGGATGTAGCGGGCCACCCACACTTGGTCGGCAGCGGTCTTCGAGCCCTTGCCGAAAACCTGGAATTCCCACTGGCCCTTGGCCACTTCGGCGTTGATGCCTTCGTGGTTGATGCCTGCGTCGAGGCATAGGTCGAGGTGTTCTTCAACGATTTGGCGGGCGATATCGCCGACGGCCTTGTAGCCGGCACCACAGTAGTAGGTCCCCTGCGGTTGCGGGAAGCCGTCGGACGGAAAGCCGAGCGGGCGGCCATCTTGGAACAGGAAATACTCTTGCTCAAAGCCGAACCAGGCACCGGCATCGTCAAGTACGGTGGCGCGGTGGTTGGTCGGATGCGGGGTGGTGCCGTCGGGCATCATCACCTCGGCCATGACCAGCACGCCGTTGCGGCGGGTACTGTCCGGAAACACGGCCACCGGCTTGAGCATGCAGTCGGAGCTGCGGCCCTCGGCCTGTTGGGTGGAGCTGCCGTCAAAGCCCCATTGCGGGAGGGCTTCAAGCGTCGGGAAGCTATCAAAGTCTTTGACCAGTGTCTTGCTGCGCAGGTTCGGCACCGGGGTGTAACCGTCGAGCCAGATGTATTCCAATTTGTATTTTGCCATGGGGGTGGGGTGGGGGTTGTGGGGTTGGTATTGTCGTGTGGGTCTGAGAATAAGCTAAACTTCGGCATCTCACCGAAACCTC
>WBXE01000163.1 GCA_008932955.1 Verrucomicrobiota bacterium | reverse complement strand
GTCGCCGCGAACGTCTTGACGGCATTGGCTTTCAGTGACGCCGCACTGGCGGCGGAGGTGGGCGCATGGTTCACATGCGTGACATTGACCGTCATCATCACCGGCAGGCTCCACAAACTGTTAGCATTGCCGGCCTTGATCACAAACGTCGTGTAAGGAGTGCCGTAGCCTTGCGCCGCGGACTGGTACGACAGGGTGCCGATATTGGCCGCCGCCACCGTGAGCGGCAGAGCGCCATTTGCCACGGGGGTTCCGTTCAACATGAGTGTGCCAGCATCTGGCAGCGATAGGATTTGCACAGAGGCTAGAGCGGCACCATTCGGATCGCTATAGCCTAAATGACTCGTCGCCAGTGCCGTTGGCACATCCTCCAATGCCGTCAGCGTGGGATTGGTTAAGACAGGCGCGTTCGGGCCTACGGCACCTGACGTGACACTGACATTGCTGACTTTATCCAACCAGGAATTGTCTGCCGTAGTGCCGTAGAACCCGAGACTCACATTGCCCGAATTGATGACCGTTTTGCTCATCGTAAAACTCTGCCAAGTGTTGGCGGCCAACACGGTGGTGTCGAACGCCATGTTATAACGAATGCTGTCGACCTGAAAATAAGCCACGCCTTTACCGCCTAGCGAGCCGATTTGCCTGCCGAGCGAGAAGCTCACCGCAAGCGTGTCTCCGGCGGCAACGCTGGTCCACAAGTTCTGCACGAGTGGCGCGGTAGACGGCGTGTCACCCGTGCTGATCAGCGCGGACCAAAGGCCGTCGGCTGCATTGGTGAATGTACCACCGGCCGTGGCTTGCAGTTGCTGGTACATCGAAGGCGAGGCTGAGCTTGACCACGGAGCTCCGAACAGAGTCCACCCCCCCACCGTCGCGCTACCTGGCGTTTCAAAACTCCCGTTCGCAACGTCAATCACCATTGGCGATTCGACGGTGATGGCCATCGTGGCATTCGCACTGAGCGCCACCCCATCGGACACTTGGTAGGTGAACGAGTCGCTACCGATATAGCCCGTGGTGGGCGTGTAGGTGAGCGTCGGGATGTTAGCCGCTAAGATGACATTGTTGACGCTGACGTTAGCCCCGCCCAGCTTGAGGGTGCCATGGGTCGGCAGCGAGGTGATCTTGATCGCAGCCAACGTATTGCCGCTATCGAGATCGGCGAACGGGTAATCCAGTATACTAAACGTCTGTACAGTGGTGTTTTTCAGGGTCACCGATCCACCAGCGGAGGTGGGCGCATCATTGACCGGTGTGACATTGACCGTCATCACCGCGTCGGCGCTGCTCCACAGGCCGGTGGTATTCTTGACCTTGATCCCAAGGGTCGTGTAAGGCGTGCCATTCTCATTCAACGCCGACTGATAGGTCAGGGTGCCAATGCTGATCGCCGCAACCGTAAGCGGTAGACTGCCACTCACCACGGCCGTTCCGTTCAGCTTGAGGGTGCCTTTCGCCGGCAGCGAGGTGATCTGCACCGCCCCCAGCGCGACTGACTTCGGATCCGCGTAGCCGAAATTGCCCGCCGCCAGCGTTGTGGCAGTGTCTTCCAAAGCTGTCAGAGTTGCATTGATAGCAGCCGGTATGTTAGGATCCGCGCTGGTCGTTACGGTATAGACCTTGGTGGAACCGTCCTGGGCGGTTAGGGTGTAGGTTTGCGGGGTGGCGAAACTCAGGGTGCTGCCGGATGCCGGAGAACCCGCTGCCAGTGCCGAAACCGTGTAGGCCGGTGCCAGGCTTGTTAGTACAGTGCCAAACGGCACGGTCCAGGCCACGGTGCCGGCCACGGTGTTGATCACCGCGCTGCTGCCGGCGACGTTGCTGCCGAAACTTAAGAAATCCTTGGCCGTGGCAGACGTGGTGAAACTAAGCGGAGCGGACGGCCAGAGCGTTTGCTGGGCATTGCTGGCGCGGAAGGTGTAGTAGTAGGTCGTGGCAGGAGCCAGATTGGTCAGCGCCTGGCTGAGATCGATCGATACCGCGTTGATCCCCGAGCCCACTGCGGCCGAGTTGGCCCAGTTGGCGGGGTTCGTGCCGCCGTTGACCGGCCCCCAGTAGGCGACCACATCATAGCTGTTAGCATTGCACTTGAGCGTGGCGTTGAGCGTGGCCGCGGTGGTCGTGATGGCCGTGGCGGCTTTGTTAGCGAGGCTACCAGTTGCCGGATAGCTCGTGGTGATTCCGTATTTGGCAGCCAGGTAGCCGCCGACCAACGCCTCGTCAGTTGCCGAGAGCGCATTGCTGTAGCCGATGATCTCGGCAACGTCGAAGTCCATCGAGCTATTGCCTGCGTTGCGCCCGATCTGGTAATACGGATAGGTCGCTAAATCCGCCGCACTCGCAGCATCATCAACGGTAATCTTGAGCAGCATGTAGTCGGTGATCGGCGCTAAATTGAAGGTGGACGAGCCATTTCTGGAACACGCCGCCGGCATGTCACTGAACCCGGTGTTGCCTGGGCTCATCATGTAGCTGGATGTGCGCGAGGGGGATTCGCGGCCGAGGAACGAGCCGTAGGCACTCCAAGTGGCGTTGGGCGAACGTACCACCAGATACTGCTCTTTGGTGTGGAACCCTCCGGCAACGTTGAACCAAGTAACAGCACCCCGCATTTGGACCGCCGGCAGCCCCATGAGTTGATTGGCAGCTAGAGTGGGGGCACCGCTGTTCCAGACGCTGTTGTCTAAGGTCGCGTGATGCCCATTGCCGGAACGATCCTGCCAGCTTTGAATCACCCCGTCGGCATCCATGACGATGCCCACACCCGCATCAAAGTGGCAAGCCAGACCCGCTGTGACTGGCACCGAGTAGGCGTCCACCGCAATCGACGCCACCGGCGACGTGCTGAGCACCTGACTTGTGCTGTCCAGAGCCTTGGCTGTGATATCATACGCACCTACCGCCACATTCACCCATACGTAGGAATACGGCGCGGTGGCCGCCGACCCGATGAGCGTGCTGCCGTTGTAGTATGCCACGCTGGCCACCGTGCCGGTCACGTTCGATGCATCGGCCGTTAGCGTCACTGAGGCCCTCAGACCGGCCTGCACCCCGATGCGCGTACCGTCCAGCGGTGAAGTCAGGGCCACGCCCGCCACCGGAAATAAAACCTCCTGCGGGATGATGGATTGGGCTTGGCGGGACGGCATATACCAATACAGCCGCACCGTGGCCGGATTGGCGTTGTCATAGTATTCCATCTTAACATGGTACTTATGCCCGGCGGTCAGGGTAATGCTCGCGCTGTCATTCCATATATGGGTCGACTGGTTATTCCAGTCATTGACCACCGGCACGCCGTTGATCCACAAACGCACTCCGTCGCTGGTGCGGGTGGAAAACCGGTAGGTTCCGGACTCGGGTGCCAGCACTTGGCCGGTCCAGCGCACACTGTAGGTGCCAGCGGCCAAGGTATTGGGCGGCGTGGCCCAGTCAAAATTGACCGCGGAATCAACGCGCGTCGCTTTGAACGCCGTGAAATCCGCGTTGTCGTAATAACTCCCGGTCAAGCCGCTGCCGCCGCTGCCTACTACCAGATGCACCGTGGCTGGCGACGAAGTCGTCAGACTGTCGGTGGCCGTGAACGTGAAACTGTCCATGCCCTGATAGCCGGTGGTGGGGGTATAGGTGAGATTGGGCGGCGTGCCTGTTAGAGAGCCGTGCGCCGGTGGGGTCGCCACGGCATAGGTCGGGACGGCCGTCCGGCAGGAAGAACCGGCTAGAGTGATGGCTTTGGCAGTGCTAACCGCAGTGACCAGAATTTGCGGAGTGGCGACGGGCAGGGCATAGACCAACGAGGAAGACGTAGAGGCTTCCAGCGTATTGATAGTGTTGGTCAGCGTGACGTAGTTTTGATCGTGCGTCCAATTATAGAGGTCGGAATACAGCGCCGGCAGCGTCCAGCGGGCCGCCTCGCCATAATTTACCAAGGCGCTAATGGCATCCCCTGCTGGAGCTTGACTCACATAAGCCACATTATCCGCGCACACCTGAATGCCTTCCTGAATGTGATACTTCGCCATGACGTTCATGGCTGCGATCGGCGGAACTCCGGAGTTCTTCGCATCGGCCGGGGCCTGGGTTTTGGCATCCACGAGCAACTCCTGGATCAATACCTCCACATCGGTAAGACTCAACTTATTCTGCACAAAGTCGTTGAGCGCACTGCGTCTCTCGCCGTGGGTCAGATTGATGCCTGCCCGCAACGCTGGATAGAGCAGGCTCTTGTCGGCATTGATCGTGTAAGCTCCCAAACCATTGAACAGCGTCCCTGCCAGAAAACCGTTAGCCATCTGCATGGGATCGCTCCAATTGAAGCCAGCCTCCCATGGATAGGTGGGCGTCACATTGCTGACAAACGTATTTAGCATATCAGGCACATACGCAGCCACGGCCGCCGCGTCCATCTGGCCAAGCGCCTGGGCGGCCTGGGCACGCACCCAAATGTCGGGGTCCTTGAGACGGCGGGTCAGGGCGGGGATCGCGCTGGTGGCTTTCAAGTTGCCGAGAGCCGTGCAGGCCCCATTGCGTTGATAGGCATCAGTGGAATTTTCCGCCATGGCGATGACGGTATTCAGTTCGGTGGCGCTCAGCGCGCGGGTGGCCAGTTCGGCGGCGGCATTCAAGCGAACCATCGGCATGTATTCGCCCAGCGCGGCGATGAGCTGCGCCTTGGTATAACTGCCGCAGAGCGCGGCAAAGTTGCCGGCCAAGACGCTGTTGCTCACCTTACCGGGACTCAGCAGTGGATTCACCGGGTCCAACCCCTTGCCTGTGATATACAGTCGTTTCAAAGGCATGGCGGCGTGCAGGATATAATAGGCGGTCGGAATGCTCCAGTACTCATAGGTATTATCCCAGTAGGCGCTAACCGTCTGACCATTGACCACGCGGTCATAGGACTGGCCGGGAGCCCACTGCTCGCCACCTTCATACACAAACGAGCCGTCACAGCGGCGCCGCAAATCCCGGTCCCAGCGGAGTTTTTTCTCAAATTCTGCGCCTGCGCTCTGGCCGCCCATATTGGCACCCAGCGCCGTCCAGAGGTAGCTGAACCCCTGGCCCGTATGCCCGTAGGCCTCGCCCCGGTATGACGCCAAGGACATGCGTGCGAAATACTCCGCCTGCGCCGGCTTGTCGCCCATGCAACTGAACATGACCGCTGCCAGAGCATCCTTGCCATTGCTGCGCTGATCATAATACAAGCGGCCAAACCCACTGATTTGGTGCTGGCCGTACCATGGCTCATTTTCGCCGTAGGGAATGGACCCCGCGTTGACGTAGTGCCCGAAAAACCCGGTGGCCCGCGCAATGGCCGGATCAATCGCCGGATCCACCACGCCCGCTTTCTTGCCCAGCACAATGGCGAGGTTGGCGACCAGTCCAGCCTGGTTGACCGGCCCATACCAAATCATCGTTCCTTGGTGCCCGCTCGCCCAACCGCCAGGCGGGGGCACATCCGCAAACCCGTGACCGCAAGTGCCCCACATGGTCGAGCGCTTGGCCGCGTAGATGACTTGCGCGCTGAGCGCTGGAAACACC
>WBXE01000162.1 GCA_008932955.1 Verrucomicrobiota bacterium | reverse complement strand
TTTTCGGTGTGGCCGGCGTGACCTTTCACCCAATGCCAGCGGATCGTGTGCGGAGCGATGGCGGCGAGCAGGAGCAACCACAGGTCGCGGTTTTTCACGGGTTGCTTGGCCGCAGTGAGCCAGCCGCGGCGTTGCCAGCTAGCCAGCCAATTTTTATCGAGGGCGTCGATGAGGTACTTGGAATCCGAGTGGAGGTCGACGGAGCAGGGCTCGCGGAGCAATTCGAGGGCGGCGATAGCACCGCGCAATTCCATGCGGTTGTTGGTGGTGAGGCGGTAGCCGGCGGCGAGCTCCTTGCGGTGTGAGCCACTCACCAGCACCACCCCATAGCCGCCGGGGCCCGGATTGCCCTTGCAGCCACCATCAGTGTAAATCACCACGCGTTTCATCGGGCGGCAACGTGGCGTAAGCCGCGCCACTTGCCAAGGACTGCATTCAATTTCCTCCCGACTCACTTGACCCGGATGCGGCATGGTAGGGAGCGACGACCTTACTGTCGTCGAGAGGAAGCAACGCCCATGAGCCGAACCTTCGGCACTCATTCATGGGCCACGCTTCCGCTACCACCACACGAATGTGGTGGCTCCTTCGCCCCAAACCTGCGCGACACCAGCACGAAGAAGAACGGAATGAAAATCAAGTCGATGAAGGTGGCCGAGAGCAAGCCGCCAGTGACCGCTGTGCCGATGGCGTTTTGAGCGGCCGCTCCGGCCCCGTGGGTCAGCGCCAGCGGCAGCGTACCGAAGAAAAATGCCAGCGAGGTCATGATGACGGGCCGCAAGCGGATGCGCACCGCGGTGAGCGTGGCGTCAACCAAATCGTGCCCTTCGTGCATGAGTTGCTTGATGAACTGAATGATCAAAATAGCGTTTTTGGTCGACAAGCCGACAGTGGTTAGAAGACCGATCTGCAGATAGACATCGTTAGGAAACATCCGCAACTTGACCGCGGCCACCGCGCCTAACAAGCCAAGCGGCAGCATCAGTAGGTTGACAAACGGGATGGTCCAACTTTCGTACAAAGCCGCCACCGCAAGGAACACCACCAACAGTGAGATCGCATACAAGGCCGGCGCCTGAGCCCCGGCATTTTTTTCCTCGTAAGACAGACCGGTCCACTCATAACCGATGCCCGGCGGCAACTGCGCCGCCAATTTTTCCATCTCGGCCATGGCCTCGCCAGTGCTGATGCCGGGCGCGGCCTGACCCAGAAATTCCACGGCGGGAATACCGTTGTAACGTTCGAGACGTGGCGAGCCAAACTGCCAGCGGGCATTGGAAAAAGCTGAGAAGGGCACCATCTGGCCGCTCTTGCTATTGACGTACCAACTGTTGATGTCCTCCGGCTGCATGCGAAAGCGGGCATCCGACTGCAGGAAAACCTTTTTGACCCGGCCGTTCTGGATGAAATCATTGACGTAAGAACTGCCCCAGGCGGTGGCTAGAACATCGTTGATCTGCGACAGGGACACCCCCAAGGCACCGGCGCGCACATCGTCGATGTCGAGGTTGAACTGAGGCGAGTCGTCCTGGCCATTCGGGCGGACCGCCATGAGCTTGGGGTTGTTCATGGCCATGCCAAACAATTGGTTGCGAGCCTCCATGAGCTTTGCATGTCCCAGGCCGCCACGATCCTGCAACTGGAAGTCGAAGCCATTGGCCACCCCCAATTCGAGCACCGCTGGCGGCGAAAACGCAAAGGCCATGCCGTCGCGAATTTTGGAGAAGTTGGCCATGGCCCGACCGACGATGGCCTGCGCCCGGTGATCCTTGCCAGGGCGCAGTTTCCAGTCTTTGAGTTTCACCCAAGCCAAGCCCATATTCTGGCCGCGGCCCGAAAAACTAAAGCCCGCTACGGTAATAACACCCTCCACGGAGTCAGCCTCGTGCTCAAGGAAATACCGTTCCATCTGCCGCAACACCTCGGTCGTGCGTTCCTGCGTTGCGCCGGCCGGCAATTGCGCCTGACAAATCAGAAACCCCTGATCCTCATCCGGCAGGAAGGCCGTGGGCAAATGCAGGAAAAAATAACCCATGGCGGCGACGATGGCAGCGTACGCCACCAGGTAGCGCAGTGGCTGGCTAAACGAACGGCCGACAATGCCTTCGTACTTGCTTCGGCAGAAGTCGAACACCCGGTTGAAGATGCGGAAAAACCCACTGAACCAACCGTTTTCGCCGGCCTGATGGCCCTTGACAAGGGGCTTGAGGAGGGTGGCGCACAAGGCCGGGGTGAGGATCATCGCCACAAACACCGACAGAATCATGGCGGCGATGATGGTGATAGAAAACTGCCGGTAAATCACCCCGGTGGATCCGCTGAAAAATGCCATCGGCAGGAACACCGCCGTGAGCACTGTGGCAATACCCCACAGCGCGCTGGTGATCTGACCCATCGACTTGATGGTGGCCTCCTTGGGTGGCAGCCCCTCCTCGGACATGATTCGCTCGACGTTTTCCACTACCACGATGGCATCATCGACTAACAGCCCGATGACGATAACCAGCGCAAACATGGTCAGCGTGTTGATAGAAAAACCGGCGATGGAGAGCACGCCCATGGTGCCCAACAAAACCACCGGCACCGCGATGGTGGGAATGAGGGTGGCACGGATGTTCTGCAGAAATAGAAACATGATGATAAACACCAGGCACACCGCCTCAATGAGCGTGCGCACCACCTCCTCGATGGAGATTCTCACAAAGGGCGTGGAGTCATACGGATAGACCACCTGCATGCCCGGCGGAAAGTACTTCGAGAGCTCCGCCATCTTGGCCTTGATCCGATCGCCGGTTTCCAGCGCATTGGCACCGGCCGCTAGCCGCACCGCCATCCCACCTAACGGTTTACCGTTGTAGTACGACTGGACTTCGTAGTTCTCGGTGCCGATGCGGCTTTCGGCTACGTCGCCGAGGCGCACGCTGGAGCCATCGCTATTGGTGCGCAGGATAATACTATCAAACTGTTGGGCCGTCTGGAGCAAGGCGCGGGCATTGATCGTGGCGTTGAGTTGCTGGCCTTTGCTGGCTGGCAGACCACCGAATTGACCGGCGGAAACTTGGACATTCTGGGACTGGAGGGCCGCAATGACGTCATTGGTGACGAGGTGAAAATTATTGAGCTTGGCGGGGTTGACCCAGATGCGCATGGCATTCTGAGTCCCGAAGAGCATCAACTCCCCCACCCCGTCGAGCTGGCTGACGATATCCTGTAAGTTGGATACCATGTAGTCGGTGAGTGAGTTGCGGTCCATCGACGCGTCCTCCGATACCAAGCCGACAATGAGCAGGTAATTTCTGGTGGACTTGACCACTGCGATGCCTTGACGCTGGACGATTTGCGGCAGCAACGGCGTGGCCAGTTGCAATTTATTCTGCACCTGCACCTGCGCAATGTTCGGGTCGGTGCCGGCCTTGAAGTTCAGGTTGATGGCCACCGCGCCCGTCGCGTCGCTCGTTGACGACATATAGATCAGGTTGTCGATGCCATTGAGTTTTTGCTCGATCACCTGGGTCACCGTATCCTGCACCGTCTGGGCGGATGCCCCCGGATACATGGCGTTGATCGTGATTTGCGGTGGGGCAATCTGCGGGTACTGCGAGACCGGCAAGGTCTTGATAGACAGGAGGCCCGCCAGCATGACCATGATGGCGATGACCCAGGCAAAGATGGGACGGTTGATGAAAAAGTTGGGCATGGAGAGTATTCTTTAATTCGAAGGGCGCGGGGCGGACTTCATTGGGGATTCGGGGCAGATTGACCACTGAAAAACAGGATTATCATTCTGACTAACTTGGCCCGGCTGCGGCCCGTTATGGAGCGACGACTTTATTGTCGTCGTGCGGAAGGACCGGCCATGAAACAGAGCCTTCGGCACGTCCCCATGGTCCACCCTTCCGCTACCACCACAAGAATGTGGTGGCTCCTTAGCCCGAGTTACTCCAGGTGCCACACCCGCCCACCGGGTTCGGGTGGTGGAAAGGACAACGGAAACGGTAGGGTTGCCGTTTTTCACCACGGATTTCACGGATCGAAGAGGATTACACGGAAAAGATGACCGCGTTCTATCGAATCTTCGGCTCATCCTAAAGGTGCATGCTGTAAAATTCATAACTCTTTAATTATCTGCGTCTATCTGCGTTCATCTGCGGTTGCATTTTTCTTCCAGGCTTGTGGAGATTACTTGGCGGCAGGCGCACCGAGAGCGGCGGGAGCACCAGGAGCACCGGGAGCGGGCTTGGCGACGAATGGAATGGCTTTGACCGGGGTGCCCGGGCGGGCCTTTTGCAGTCCCTCCAAGATGACGCGCTCACCCACTTTCAAGCCATCAGTGACCAACCAACTGTCGCCGACGCTGCGACTAACTGAAATGATGCGCGGCTCGACCTTCTCTTCGCCATTCACGGTCATGACCATGGCGTTGCCGGCCGGATTGCGGGTAACGCCGCGTTGCGGCACCAGAATGGCATCGTCCTTGCCCCCCTCTTCGAGCACGCTGCGCACGAACAAACCGGGCAGTAGTACGAGTTTTGGATTGGGGAAGAGCGTGCGCAAGGTGACCGAGCCGCTGCTCGGATCGACGAAGGCCTCGGAAAACTTCAGGGTGCCAGGCTCCGGGTACTGGCTGTTGTCATCCAGCAGCAATTGCACCTTCGCCTGACCGCCATTGCGGGTGAGTTGGCCGCTGTCCAGCGCTTTGCGCAGGCGCAACATTTCGCTGCTCGACTGGGTGACATCGACGTACATCGGATCTAGCAATTGGATAGTGGCCAGGGGCAGCGGCTGGCTGGCGGTGACCAAGGCGCCGTTGGTCACGGCAGAGCGGCCAATGCGCCCGGAAATCGGGGCTATCACCTTGGTGTAGGCCAGGTTGATGCGGGCCGTTTCCAGCGCCGCCTTGGCCAATTCAATCTCAGCTTCCGCGAGTTTCTGCGCCGCGCTGATATCATCATAGTCCTGTTTGCTGACGGCCTCACTGGCTAACAATTCCTTATAGCGCTCCGCCTTGAGCCGCACCGGTGCCACATTCGCCTGCGCTTTGGCCAGCGCTGCGGCGGCACCGTCGTAGGCCGCTTGGTAGCTGGCTGGATCAATCTGATAGAGGACATCGCCGGCCTTGACGTCGGACCCCTCGGTGAACAAGCGGTTTTGAATAATGCCGCCGACCTGTGGGCGCACCTCGGCGGTTTGCGAGGCGGCGACCCGACCGGCCAATTCGGTGGTTAGCTCGACGCGTTGGGTTTGCACGGTGATGACGGCCACTTCGGGCATGCCGCCGGGTGGCATTCCGCCTGGGGCCGCGGGTTTTTTGTCACAAGAGGTGAGCGGCACCAATAGGATTGCTAGAAACAGCGGGCGCATAAGGGTAAGGGGGATAGTGATTGGAAATTGGGAAAAAGATTCGGACTGGTCGGACTGGTCGGACGGTTTCTTTGAAGCTTGCATGGTCATTTTCTTCTCTTGTCTTGGGTCTTGCGTCTTCAAGTCTTGTGTCTTTGTTACCACTCCCCGCCGAGCGCTTTGATCAGCGCCACGGACAGCGCGAGACGTTCGGCGCGGATGGCGTTGGCGGCTTGTTCGGCCTCCAA
>WBXE01000161.1 GCA_008932955.1 Verrucomicrobiota bacterium | reverse complement strand
GACGGGTGTAGAAGAGTGTTCGGCTGGAGCTGCGGTGAGCTCTGCTAGGGTCGAAGAGTGTTCGGCAGAAGCTGCGGTGAGCTCTGCTAGGGTCGAAGAGTGTTCGGCAGGATGCCGAACACTGCCGGCGGGACGCCGGCGCTCCCCATCAGAGAGCCGGCGCTCCCCATATTTCTTGCCCCAGCGCAAAATCCGGATCGACGCCCACGGCGTGACGATGAAGGCGACTAGCAACGACCAGAACATCGCCGCACTCGCCCCGATGGGAATGGGCCGCATGTACGGCCCCATTAGGCCGCCGACAAACGCCATCGGCAACACCGCAGCTATCACCGCGAAGGTGGCCAGAATGGTCGGATTGCCCACTTCGTTGACCGCCTCCACCGCGATGGCCGACCATCCGCGGTCTTTGTTAGCTGGAAGATGAAAATGGCGGACGATATTTTCCACCACCACAATGGCGTCGTCAACGAGGATGCCGATGCTGAAAATCAGCGCAAAGAGTGTGATCCGGTTGAGAGTGAACCCGTACAGATAAAATACTAACAAGGTGAGCGCGAGGGTGGCCGGAATCGCCACCGCCACTATCCCCGATTCGCGCCAGCCCAACGTCAGCCAGATGAGCAACGACACGCCGAAGATGGCGATGCCCATGTGCAATAACAATTCATTGCTTTTCTCCGCCGCAGTCTCGCCATAGTTGCGGGTGACGTCCACCGTCACCTCGGCCGGGATGAGCTTGCCCTTGAGCAGGTCGAGCTTGCGCAACACGTCGTCGGCCACCGCAATGGCGTTGGCACCGGGGCGCTTGGCGATGCTGAGGGTCACGGCAGGTTCCTCGATGTGGCTGCCGGCGCCAAACAACACATATTGGCTGGGCTCCTCGCTGCCGTCCACGACTTCGGCCACTTCTCTCAGATAGACCGGGCGCGCTCCGAACACGCCCACCACCACGTTGCCGACCTCGGCGGCGGATTTGAGGAACGCGCCGGTCTCCACCAGCACCTCGCGGTTGCCAGTGGTCAGGCCGCCGGCGCGGTACTGGCGGTTGGCTTGCTGCAACATCGGGATAAGGCCCGCCGGACTGAGGCCGCGCGAGGCCAGCCTAACAGGATCAAGGATTGCGCGCACCGTCTTGTGAGCCCCGCCGATGAGCGCGGTCTCGGCGACGAGTGGCACTTGTTTGATAGATTCCTCCACTTGCGCGGCGAGCCGCCGCAACGTCAGGTGATCGTAGCGGCTGCTATGGAATGTCAGACCGAGGATCGGTACGTCATCGATGCTCTTGGGTTTGACCAGTGGTGCGCCCACGCCGGGGGGGATGCGATCAAAGTTAGAGCGGAGTTTCTCGGTGAGCTTCACCAGGCTGGTTTGCGGGTCCTCGCCCACCTTGAAGCGCACGATGAGCAGGCTCTCACTGTCGCGCGAGGTGGAATAAATGTATTCCACGCCGGGCAACTCCCATAACAATTTTTCCATCGGCCGGGTCGCGCGTTCCTCGACTTCCTTGGAGCTGGAGCCGGGCATGGCCACCATCACATCGACCATCGGCACCTTGATCTGGGGCTCCTCCTCGCGCGGCAACAACACGATGGCCGCCGTACCTAATAAAACCGCAGCGACAATGATCAGCGGGGTGAGCTTGGAGTCGATGAACGTGGCGGCAATCCGCCCGGCAATACCTAACTTATGGGGCGCGGCAGATGTGTGAATCATGGTTGTGGGCTCGTCACGGGTTGGCCGTCGCTTAGGTGGGATGCATCACTGGTGACCACTGCATCGCCGGGCTCGAGGCCGGAGAGGATTTCAAGTTGTTCACCTAACGATATCCCAGTCTTGACCAAGCGCAGCAAGGCGCGATTTTCTCTAACGACAAACACCAGCTCCAGCTGGCCGCGCTTGAGCACGGCTTGGCGCGGCACTAGCAACAACTTGGTCTCCGCCACGGGCACCGCGACGCGGCCGAACTGGCCGGGGCGCAGGCCGGTGGCCTGCGGCAGATCGAGTTTAACGGGAAACGTGCGGCTGAGTGCATCGGCCACTGGTGAGATTTCGGAAATGGTGGCGGCCAGGGGTTTTGTCAGAGATGGGATGGTGACGGTGAGGGTTGCGCCGAGCCTGACGCGTTCTAGCAGGCTTTCGGGCAGGTCGGTTTCAAAGCGCAGCACGTTGGGTGCCTCGATTTCCAGCAGTGGTTTGCCGGGCATCGCCAGATCGCCGACGTCGGCTAGCTTGCGGGTGACCACTCCATCAAATGGCGCGGTGACCCTGGCATAACCGAGCATGGTTTCCGCTTCATTGAGAGCGGCGGCGGCGACCTTGACGCGGGCGGCGGCGGCATCGAGTTCCTGCTGGCTGGTGGCATTGCTGGCGATGAGTTGTTGTTGGCGGCCCAGATCGCGCTGCGCCTGGTCTAGCAGCGCCTTCGCCTGCTCGAGTTTGGCGCGAATTTCCTGCACATCCAATTCCGCGAGCTGCTCGCCGGATTTCACCAACTGACCGGGGTCGGCCCGGTACTGGAGCAGCCGGCCGCTGACCTTGGCCTCGATGACGGCGCGCTGCTTTGAGCGAACGGTGCCGACGACGTCCTCGGTGGCCTGATGGGTGGCAAGGGTAGCGGGTGTTAGTTGGACTGCTGCTGCGGGAACACTTGCCACAGGAGAGGTGGCGGATGGCTTGTTGTGACAAGCAGAGATCAGCAGGACCGCGAGCATGAGGCGGGGGGAATATTTCATATCGCTTTGTTAGGATGATTGAGCCACGAGCCGGCGAAAGTAGCAACGCAATTGGAAAAACCCGCTGGGACGTAGCTCAAGGTCTCCATTCGCCTCACCTGGGCGATGCGGGCAGGATGCCCAATCCTGGTAACTTAGTCGATGCAGAAACAAAACAGGAAGAGGCGGCTGGCAGGATGCCCCCGCCACATGAACCGGGCATCTTGTCCGGCGGCTCATGGCGAGAGAATTGGCAGAGCCTTGCTGGCTCAGCCATGTATTTCCAGCAAGGCGGTGGCGGCGCTGTGGGGATCGGCGCGCTGTTGGAGCGACTTGAGGATGGCGTCGGCCTGGCGGGTCACCTTGCCCTCGAAGACGGTTTTGCCGTTCAGCCGCACCTTGAGCGCTCGGTCCAAATCCACCAGGCGGTCGTGGAGGCGGAGGGTGAGTTGGGTGACCCCGGGTGCATCGAGAGTGATGACATTATTTTCAGCGGAAGCATGGATGGTGAGGCCGGCCGCAGCGACGCCCTCGGGCAGGACCAGCCAGTAGAAACGGTCATGGACCCGGTCGGACTGGCACCAAGCGATGTTTTTTGGCCATGGGTTGCGGGTGAATTTGGCCATCCACGGCAGGGCTTCGGCGTCCTTGCCATTCATCCAGTGGGGCAGGCCCGGATAGACGTTGACGCAGTGGACATAAGCACCGGGCTCCTGTTGTTCAAGGGCGTCGAGCTTAGCCCCCCACTCGGCGGCAATTTTATTGCGCTTGAAGGCAGCATCCTCGCCGCCGGCGAAAATCGCAAATGGCAAGTTGCGCAGGCCCAGCGGCGAGGCATTGCCCGGGTGGCCGGCCATCATTGAGGCGGCGGCCAGGCGGTCGGCCAGGCGCGGCGCAAGCTGATAGACGCCGTCGCCGCCGGCCGAGTATCCCATCAGATAAATCTTATCCGGGTTCACACCCGCGAGCAACACGGCGTCTTCGATGAGGCGGTCGAAGAGCTCGTCGATATGCCCCTCATGCCACAGGTTCCAATGGTCGGTGGGGGCCCGCGGCGCAAGGTAGATGCCTTCGGCGGGTTGATAGAGGCGGATTTGGTTCTGCCACTGCTGGTCGTTGACCTCGGCGGGCGCGCCGCCGCCGCCGTGCATGGAAATCCACAGGCTGCGGCCGTCGGCCGGGGGCGCGCCGAACACGCGGGTGAGCAGTCGCATACTTTTGTCGCCGATGGTGATGACTTGGTCATGCCACTCGGCGCTGCGGGTCGCCGCCATGTGCGTTCGCCATTGGTCCCACACGAGAGCACCGGCCGCCACAGCCTCATTTTTCGTTAGAGAGGCGGGCGGGATGGCGGGCAGCGCTGCGGCAGCAGGCTGGCACAACCACTTGCGCAGGGCGAGCAAGCCCGGGGTGGCTGCCGCGGGGCGGCCCTTCGACCATGTTAGATCGAGGACGGTGTCGCCGGCTGCCGCGGCGGTCTGGGGAAAGTCGCGGGCTTGGCCGTCGCGCAGGACGCGCAGGGTAAAGGCGGTGGCTGGCTGCGCATCGAGGGTCGGCATGTCATTCAAATCGGAGTTACCGGCCTGGGTGGTCACGGCGTGGATGAATTGGCCGGCCTGGTCCAGCAACTCGACGCGGGCCACCACGCGCAGGCCGGCATCCTCCAGCACGCGCAGATGAAGCGTGGCGGCGGCGGGATTCTTGTCGGCATCGGTAGCCTTGTTGTGGGTGCCGCTGGTGTAGCGAGCGGTGACATTGACGGCAGGGACCGAGTGGTCGGCAGGATTCCAGACTAGGGGGAAAGACGCCTTGGCAGGGGCCCACCGGTTCGCCCAGATCGCGTAGGTCGGGTCCTCGGCGATAGCCTGGGATGCGTTGCCGATGAACCAACCGTGGTCGAGGCCGTCGGAGCTGGGTTCGCCGGCACCGGCGCAATGCCAGTCGCCGTCCCAGATTTCAACCCAAGTGTGATTGCCACTTTTGTTAGCCCAGAGGGCGGTGCCGGCGACGCGGGCGGGGATGCCGATGCTGCGGCAGGCGTCGGCGAGGATGATGGACAGACCGGTGCAACTGGCCAGGCCCTGGGCGATGGATTCCTGCGGACTTTGGTTAGGGCGCTGGCGGCGCGTGCTGTATTTCACGCCGAGTTGTTTGAAGAGTGTGCGGTTGATCGCCAGCACGGCTGCAGTGGCGGTATGGCAGTCTTTAACGATGGTGGTGCACTGAGCGTGGAGATTGGCGCGCCAGGCGTCGCGCGGTTCATCGAGTTGGGCGTAGGGCAGGACCCAATCGAGGAACAACGCCTCGGGTACCTGCTTCGACCATGGATACTCATCGCGCGTCTGCAGCGCCAGACGCAGGTTTTTCATCAGAAAATCCTGGCTCAGCGAGCGCAGGTCGCCGTCGGGCATGCCGGCCACCAGAAATGCGGCGGCCTTGGCCCCGGGATCGCCAAAATCCTTGGCCGCCGCCTCCGCAAAGGCCAGCAGAACCGGCGCGTTGTCACCCGCGGCACTCACGCGAGCCGGATCCAGCCCGGCCCAAGCCAGCCGAGCGGTTGCAATACCGAACAAGACAAACCAGCGCATGCGCAGCAAGGTGCGCGCTGCGGCGCGGCGGGTCAACTCAGAAAGGACGACGGAAACCCCAGCCGAGCAAAGCGAGCGAGACTGACTGCCAAATGCTTACCGCAGAGCAGCGAAGGCCGCTAAGGGACGCGGAGCAAGACAGGATATTTCTCGATAACCCATGCTCCTCTGCGCTCCTTGGCGGCCTTTGCGACTCTGCGGTAAATCTTCAAGTTACTCGGGAGGGTCAATGGCCATTTCCACGCATGCCTGCAGGGCGATTGGCTGAGCTGGCAATGGGATTGCGGGGTCAGTCCCGCTTTTCGAACATG
>WBXE01000160.1 GCA_008932955.1 Verrucomicrobiota bacterium | reverse complement strand
TTCCACGGGGAAGATATTGTTCTTGGCTTCGTTGTTGAAGAGCTCGATGAGTTCCTTGAGTTGGGGCACCGCACTGCGGGCGGCTTTGCCGAACTTCATGAGATCCTGCATAATCACCCCGGTGCGCGTCTCGCTGGCGTGGCCGCCCTGGCTCTTGGCAAATAAGATGCCCGCATCAATGCACTCGACGTAATTGTATTTCGCCAAGGCCTTGAAGGCACCCATGCGGATTTCGTTGGAGAACATCCGGTCCGCCGGGCTCATCGTTTTCACGGCGGCTACAAGGTCGGGTGCCAGCGCCTGCACGTCCTCCAGACTGAGGTTATTTTCAAAATAGCCGCGCAGGTGCCAGCCGGCCATGCCGTCAGGATTGTTCGCTATGGCGCGGATTGCCGGGTACACCAATTTCGGATCGCTGGTCTTGACGGTCTGGGCGAGCGGGCCATCGAACAAGGCGACGGCGAGCTGGCCCTGGGCGATCTGGATCGGATCGGCCCAGTCGATGGGCTTGAGCGGCGCGGCGGTTTTGGCCGTGGCTAGCAGAATATCCGGCAGCACGGGTTTGGCCACGTCATTGACGAGTTTGACCGCTTGAGCGGCCTTGTAGCGCAGCCAGCGGTCTTGATGCGAGAGCAAGCGCACAAACACTGGCAGCGCGGCCACGCTCTTCATGTAGCCGAGCGTCTCGCAGGCAGCTTGGGCGACGTGCACATCCGTGCCTTGCGCCATCTTGATCAATTCCGGCTCCATCGTCTTGGCTTCAGGCCGCTTGGCCAATTCCTCTGCTGCCCAGCCGCGCGCGATCGGCGACCAATCGCTGAAGGCCGCCACCAATTGCTTGGGCGTCATTTGCAGGCGGTCCAGATCGAAGCGGCCGGAGGTAATAGCAGCGGCGACTTCCTGCTGGGTGAGTGCGTTGGCAGGCTTGGCGTCCTTGCCGGTGATGCAGAGGTTTTTCAAGGCCATCGAATACGTCAGCACATAGGTGGCGTTGGGGCTCAGGCCGCTGTAGCTGCTTTTCCCGTAGTAAGTATCATCGTCAGTCGAGCCGGGGCCGTACTGTTCGCCGCCATCATAGGTGAACGAGCCATCGCAGCGACGCACCAAGTCGAGGTGGGCAGACGCCTGCTTGAAGAAAGCGGAGCCAGCGGCGGGGCCGCCGATATTGGCACCCAAGGCGCCCCACAGATAGCTGAAGCCCTGACCGGTGTGGCCGCATTCGCGGTTCTTATAGCCGGCGGTGGCCATCTTGGCAAAAAACTGCGCTTCCTTGGGCCGATTCCCCTGCATCGCATAGTAGACCGCAGTCATCGCACTCTTGCCATTGTTGTCATGAAACGCATATGGCTCGTGCTCACCATAGGGAATGGTCCCCTTGTCGACGTAGTACGCAAAAAACTTCGAACCCCGCTCGATAGCCGGATCAATCTCCGCATCCGTCACCCCGCATTTTTTGCCCATCACGATGGCCAAATTGGCAACCAAGCCGGCTTGATTGACCGGGCCGTAAGGTGGGATGGAGCCATGCAGCTTGCCATCGGCGGTGCGATCGGCGAAACCATGCCCGAAGGTGCCGTACATCCCCTGCCCTTTGGCGGTTGAAATGGTGATTTCACGGATGGCGTGCAAGACTTCCTTGTCGCCGGTGCGCAGGAAATACTCGGTCAGAAACAGGTTGCGGTAACCACTCTCCCAGGCGTCATAGCCGGATTTCGACAGGTCCATGGTGGTCGGCCCCATCTTGTGGGCGAACGCCTTGATCTTGGGTAGATAGTCAGGGTTGTCTGCGGCTAACAAAGCCAGGCCGGTCACCGCGCCACACCAGTTCTCACCCAACGGTTCTTTTTCCAGCGCCTTGCACGCCTCGGCGAAAATCTTCTTCGACTTCGGGCAATTGTACGGCGCGGTAGCACTGTAGGTGCCCATGATGTTGAGCTTGAGTTGGGCCACGTCGGTCTTGCCAGCGCGCCAGCGCGTCAGCTTCAGGATGCCTTTGTTGGTCTCCTTCTCCGCCTCCTGGATCGCCAGTGCGATGCTCCGGCGCGCATCATCGGTGAACATCTTGCCGTCAATCCCGATAATCACGTCGTTCACCTGCATCACGCCGTCGGCCGGCGACTTGGCCCCAACATGGGTGACGAGAATCTGCCGGCTGATCTCCGTGGTGCGACTTTGCAAGCCATCGAAGTGAGTTGTCGGCTTCAGATAGATCCAGCCGCGCATCCCGGTCGATCCTAGATTGTAGGTCTGTTTCGGATTGACCCCGGTGGTTTCCCCCTTGAGCAGGTCTGGCGGCCCTTCAGCTGCCATCACCGGCAGGCTCAGCAACATGGCCATGGCCAGCAGGGTGGATTTGACTCGTTTTTTCGTGTGCGTCATGTTTGTCATGCGGGTGTGGCTTGTACTTTGGTGTAAATGGGCTGCGGAGATCTGGTTCTTGCGTCGCTTGCGCAGTAGTTCTTACGTCGCTTGCGCGGGGGTTCTTACGTCGCTTGCGCGGGGGTTCTTACGTCGCTTGCGCAACAATTCTCACCTCGCTTGCGCAACGTCGCGGGATCCTGGCGGCCCGGCGGCCCAGTAGCAAGAAAAAGAATGGGTGACAAACGGGTCACAAAAACCGCCGCATCTCCTCATTCCTCGGCCTCGCGCTCCTGCTTCTTGTGCTCAGCGACAATCTTGGCCTCCAACTCGCGCGGCACTTCTTCGTAGTGATCGAACTGCTCGCAATGGCGGCCACGGCCCGCCGACAAGGCACGCAATTGGCTCGAATACTTGTACAATTCCGCCTGCGGCACCTGGGTGACGACCACCTCGAAGCGACCCTCGGTTTCCATACCCATGACCCGCCCGCGCCGACTGGATAGATCCGCCATCACCGAACCGACGGCATCGGAGGGCACCTTGACGCGCAAGCGCATGATCGGCTCCAACAAGCGCGGCGTCGCCTGCAAGAAGGCCTCATTGAAAGCGGCCTTGCCGGCAATTTGGAAGGCGATGTCCTTGGAATCCACCGGGTGCTGCTTGCCATCGTAAAAATCCGCTTTCACATCGGTGACGGGGAAGCCGGCGTAGGGGCCGTGGCTGCAGGCGGACGTGACACCCTTTTCGACGGAGGCGACGAACACGCGGTCGACATTGCTGCCGACTAACGAATTGGTGAAAACCAGGCCAGTTTCGGCAGGCAGGCTTTCGACGCGCAGCCAGACCTCGGCGAATTGGCCAGCCCCGCCGGTTTGTTTCTTGTGGCGGTATTTGGAATCCCCCTGGCGCTGGATCGTTTCGCGATAGGAAACGCGGGGTTCGACCAATTCGACTTCGACGTTGAAGCGGCGTTTGAGTTCCTCGGCGACGATTTGGAGTTGCAGCTCGCCCTGGCCGGAAACAATCGTCTGGCCTAGCGACGAATCAAAACGAAATTCAAAGGTCGGATCTTCCTCCCGCAAAACCGCCAATCCCTCGCCGAGTTTGTTCAAATCCGCCCGCGACTTGGCGACCAAGGCACCTCGCGTGTTGGCTGCGGGGAAGGCCACTGTCGGCAGTACCACCCGCCGCGACGGCGCGCACAAGGTGTGACCTGTTAGGGTTGAGCGCAATTTCACCACTGCACCAATATCACCGGCATGCAAGGCTGCCACTGGCTGGCGCTGCGCCCCATTCACGCGATATAACTGCCCTATGCGCTCACTCTCGCCCCGACTGGCATTGTATAGCTCCGTTCCAGTGGTCACATCCCCGCTGTACACCCGGAAATATGACAGCGTCCCTACGTGTGGCTCGTGCATCGTCTTGAATACGTATGCCACCGTCATCCCGTCATCCAACGACACCGTCACCGCTGCCCCATCGGCAGTGGCGGCCTGCACCGTGGCGCGATCCACGCCTGAGGAACCATATTTCGCGATAAAATCCATCAGGCGCGACACGCCGACGTTTTTCGCTCCGGAGGTGGCGAACACCGGCAGCACCAAGCCCTTTTGCACGGCATCATGCACATGCGCCCGCAACTCGTCCTCACTGAGCGTGCCATCCTCGAAAAATTTTTCCAACAGCGCATCCTCGGACTCTGCGACCCTATCGATCAACTGGCGGTGGAGTTGCTGAACGCGTGCCTTGAGTTGTCCATCAGCGGGGCGTTGCTCATATCTGCCGCTACCGTCCTCGGCGAAGGTGATCACCTCCGAGCGCATCACATCAAGCACCGAGCGGAACCCCGGCCCCGCATCCACCGGCAGAGTCATCGGAAACACCCGCGCCCCGTAGTGGTCGCGCGCTTCCTCCAAAACCGCGTCAAACCGCGTGCGGTCCCGATCTAGCAAGTTTATCACCAGAAATTTCGGTATGCCATAATCGCTCGCCGCCGCCCATACCTCGTCGGCGCCAGTTTCCACCCCGTTGACTCCGTTGATGACGATTAAGGCGAAATCCGCTACCCGCAATGCACTCAACGGTTCGCCCACAAAATCTGGCAAGCCCGGGCAATCCATCGCGTTAATTTCGCGCCCCAGCCACTCGGACGTCAGCACCGTTGCATGGACCGACTGGTGATGCTCTTTTTCGTCGGGGTGGAAATCGGAGACGGTATTGCCTTGCTCGATGCTGCCGGCGCGCTGAATGCGCCCCGCGCATACGAGCATCGCCTCGCACAGCTGGGTTTTGCCGGTAGAGGCGTGACCCACTACGGCAAAATTACGGATTTCTGGCGCTAGAAAGTCTTTCATATTGGGGCAATGGTGGGTGATTTGATCAATTAAGAAGGGCTCTCCGTGTCCATCCATTTGCATTGAAGCAATTCCTTCCCTCCACGTCAACCCTGCGGTAACCCCCGCAAAACCAAGCGCCTATTTAGGCAATATCCGCTCACTCGCCGGGAGATCCTTCGCATCCGGGTCGAGGCAATGGGTTAACAGCGCCCCGGATAACAACCATTTCCGCGCCCCCCCGCCGTTTATGCGTGACGGTCCACGAACAATTCGCAAGAACTTCCCAGTTTCAATTAAGCTTCACAGCAAAACAGAATCAAACCATTATTGCCTCTCCAACCCACCGCCCATTTCCCAATCTATGCCCAAGCACCTAAGCGCCACCCTCCTCACCCTCGCCGTTACAGTGGCGATCACGGGAACCGTCCTTGCCATCGCCGACCCCGACAATCTCGGCCAGTGGAACAAACCCACTAACACAGGCCCGGACAAGCAGTGCCCCGGCTTCCTCGTCAACCTCGGTCCCACCGGTGCCCGCGCGATCCTCAAGGAGACCTCGTTCGTGGTGAAATACGTGTTCCCGAAATCCCCGGCCGCTGGCCAACTCCGGGTCGACGATGAAATCACCGGCGTCAACGGCAAGCCGTTCCACAAGCACACCTTCGGCAAGTGCTATAGCATGGAACCCGGTGCCGGCTACGAAGGGCCAATCATGGACATGGGCACCGCCATCGAGGACAGTGAAGGCAAGGATGGCACCCTCACTCTGGATCTGATCCGCGACGGCAAACCCGCCACGCTGGACATCAAACTCGAGCCCATCGGCCGCTTCAGCGACACTTTCCCGAAGCACTGCAAAAAATCGGAACAACTCGCCGCACGGGCGATGGACTATCTGCTAAAGCACCCCGAGGATTGCACCGGGGAGGTGCATGAAAAAGGCC
>WBXE01000159.1 GCA_008932955.1 Verrucomicrobiota bacterium | reverse complement strand
ACGGATTTTACGGATTAAAATAGGGGTCGTCCGGGACTTCTGCTGTGCTGCAAATGGTGAAAGAGTCCAAATCCAAAAAATCCGTAAAATCCGTGCAATCCGTGGTTTCATGTTCGAATTGCAGATTTCGACCGCGGAGTTCGGCTGAATTCGTCCATCCGAAATGCGCGTCATCCGAGGTGAAAAACCTGCCAGGCTCTTGCCGGCTGCAGCCACCCGGGTCGTCACGCTGTGAGTTAATTTTCCCATGCGGTGTAGTTGACTTGGAAGTTGAGGAGAGGTGACGGGTTCTGCTGGTTTGGGTTAGGATCGATGCGCAGTTCCTGGAGTTGGAGTTGGGGCATGCGGCTTTCCAGTTCGAGGAAGGCGAGTTGCATGGTGCGGAACGTGCCACGGAAGACGATGCGCAGTTGCGACGACGGCTGAGTCACGGCGGAGCCAAAGCCGCCCTTGCCGCTGCTGCGTTCGAAGGCGGTTTTTTGGAATTCCTTGCTTGGCAGGGTTTCGGCGATAGTCCGCAGATGCGTGTTAACGGCGCTGGATGATTCTTCCGCCAGCAGCTCGGTCCAGTGCGTGATGTGCGGGCGTTGGAGCGTGATTTTAGTCTCAATTTCAAGGGCTTTGAGGCGACTGGTTTCGTAGGACTTGAAGAGGGTTTGTTTATTTTCGAGGGAGGCGAGCGTCCTCGACTTGAGAGTGAAACAAAGCCCGATGAGCAAGGCGCAGACGAGAACCGGCAACACGATTCCGAACAGGGCAATGGACTGGCGGTAGAGATTCATGGGTCAGTTGACTTTGCTCACGTTGATGGCCATCGGATCGGTGCCCTCAAAGCGCTGGGTGATGGTTAGGTCAAAGTTGAAGGGGTAGGATGACTCATCGGTATCGAAGGTTTCATCGACGGGCAGCGGCTTAAACATGTTATTTTCCTGGGTACGGATGTTCACTGCGAGGCTGCGAGTACGGACGGCAGGGTTGAAGGCGGGATTGCCAGTGACCCGCGCGAGTTCCTGGAACTGGGAGGTGATGCCTTCCTGGGTATTGAGCGTGTTGAGGCGATCAAGCGCCTCATCGCGAGCCAGGCCGGTGATTTTCCATTCCTTAACAAAACCGATTTTGGCTTGGCCGGGTGCGGTATCCGCGCGCAGCGTATGGGCGAAGCTTTTGACCAAGACGCCGCAACGTTCGGGAAACAGGCGGCTGAGCAGTTCCATCGAGGTCCAGGCTTTGGAGCGGTCTTCCAACAGGTTGTCCCAGTGCTGGCTTTTTTGGCGTTCGGTGGTCAAATTGTTGAGCCGGCCCTTGATGATGTTGGCTTGGCCCGGATCGAAGGTCCATGCATCACTGCGCACGATATCGACAACCCCGAATGCGAACCACGCCAGCACCAACACGCCTACCACACACAGGCCAAAGCGGGCCAGTCGGAGGCCGCGCAAAAGTCGCATCTCCGCACGGGTTGGATAAACTTCACCTATCTCCTTGGGGGTCGGCAGAAAATCCTGCAGAGCCCATTTTTCATCGCGCAGCATGCCTAAGGTCAGGCTGCGGGCGGCCTCGCCTTTGGCCGGCGAGGTGGCGGCGATACCCGGCTCGGGGCACCAGGCCGGAACGCCGTCCGGGTTCGGGACTGCGACAAGGGTCACCCGGCTCAGCGGGAATGCATGGCCGAGTTCGCGGTGCAGGCCGGTATCGAGATCCAGACCGAGAGACATGATAAAGAGGTCCGGATCGATCAGCTCTAACGAAGCATAGGTGGTCGTCAGCGCGTGACGTAGGTTAGGGGCTTGGCGCAGGTGGCGGTGCTGGAGCGTGCGAATGAGCAGCAAATCCGCGTGCTCGTTGAAAAAGGCCAAGGCACTGAACCACGGGTATTGCAGGATCGCCACGGCGGATTTTCCGGGTGCAAACGGCGCGCATTGGGCCAAGCCCATGACCGCAACGAGCGGGGCACTGAGCGCATGGGTGATGACCGGAAAATTGTTAGCTTCACCGATTTGCCGCAGGGCCGTCAAGAATGGGGCGTACTTGCGGGTCAGGGTGACGGTGGTGCCGATCACGCCGCTGCCTTGGGCGGGATAAGGGAGGACGCGCCACGAGTTTTGGTCGGGCGGAATCGAGGAGTCATCGAGAATGGTGGCTGGTTTTTGTACGGCGGCCTCGCGGAGGTCGGGGAGGGCGGCAGGGTTGTCGAGAGCTGGTTTAAGTTCGGCGGTGGCGAATTCGTCGGCAAGGTGGATGATGACGCCGAGCGCAGAGGCT
The DNA here is from genome assembly GCA_008932955.1 of Verrucomicrobiota bacterium. Classification (GTDB taxonomy): domain Bacteria; phylum Verrucomicrobiota; class Verrucomicrobiia; order Verrucomicrobiales; family Akkermansiaceae; genus Luteolibacter. The sequence goes on along the minus strand of WBXE01000159.1, from coordinate 3,409 downwards.
TTGAAGACGCGGGCTTGCTTGAGAATCTCTGCGACACAGGTTTCCATTTTGGCCGCATCCCGCAGTTCGGCCTCAGTGATGGCCGGTCCTTTAGTCCATTGCTCCTTGCGTCGCTCAAAAAAGAAACTCGCCACGCTCGGGCCGTCCACCCGGATGTGCAGTTGCAAATCCAGCTCGAGGGCTGCTTGATACCACGCGGGGTTGGCCGCCCGGGTGCTGTGGTGGAGCATCCAGCGAGCTTGCTGATAGCGCTCCAGGGCATTGAGCGATGCCGGATGTTGGAAAGTGAGCACGGGACTGGCAAATGCGAAGGGCTAACTGGCAGGAATATCCGGAAAACCATTTCCGGGTAGAGAAGCGGCCCGCCCACCTGATGAGGGCGAACCGCAAGAATTTTCAGACGTTTAGGTTCGATTGGGAGTTTTCGAGGATCACCATTCTGCAACGTGCTGCGCGGCTGTTGGAGCATGGGAATCTGGTGCGGCCGACTTTGAGCAGGTCAAGGCGACGGTGCCAACCGCAGGAATAACCACTGCAGCGGTGCCGCTATAAGTACCAGCAGTTGGGCAAACCGGCGCTGTTTCCATGAACAATCCTGTGCCAATGATCACGCTGGCAAGCGTCGGGCAAGTGTCGCCTGGATTGAGTTGGTTAAAGTTGGCGTACGAGCGGGTGGCTTGTTGGAAGTTGCGGATATTGAGGATGCAACCGGCACGATCCGCGCCTTTCTTCCATGCGCGGGCACCGATGAACAGGATCGAGATGAGGGAGAGCAAGACGAGGATGACGACCGTCAGTTCGAGGAGGGTCATGCCGGACTTGCGCTTGAGGTATCGAGTATGCGTTAGTTTCATAATTTTTTTCGGTTGGTGGTGTTGGTGGTGTTCTTGTTTTCGGGGACGGCCTGGCGTTGCGGAAGCTTAAGTTTTCGCGCTCGGTTCGGCAGTCGCAGAAAGGGGTTGAGCGGTTAGCTATGATGGGTTACTGGTGATTTAATGTCGTCGACGCGTTCCGCACGAGCGCTGCCATGGCAAGCGGAATTGGAAGGTCTGAACTTCAGATGGCAAATAACTTATTATATCTAACCATAACGCCTCATCATCATAAATTTTCAGTTTGAAATTAATGAAATTTCATAAATGATGGGGCGCGGTTATTGCATACTCACAGTTTCAATTAGATTAGTCCCGGATCACCATTCATCTGTTTTGCTTGGAGCATGGGAATCCGGCGACGCCGACAATGAGCAGGTCAATTGGACCGTGCCAACGGCCGGAACCGTGACTCCGGCTGAGCCGCTATACGTTCCAGCGCCTGGGCAAGTCGGCGCTTTTTCCATGAATAATCCGGAACCGATGATGACGCCAGACAGAGCTGGGCAAGTGTCACCGGGATTGAGTTGGTTCATGTTGGCATACGAGCGGGTGGCTTGTTGGAAGTTGCGAATGTTGAGGATGCAACCGGCACGATCCGCGCCCTTCTTCCAGGCGCGGGCGCCGATGAATAGGATCGAGATGAGGGAGAGCAAGACGAGGATGACGACCGTCAATTCGAGGAGGGTCATGCCGGAATTGCGCTTGATGGATGGGTTTTTTGTTAGTTTCATATCGGAGGTTCTATTGTTGTTCTGTTGTTGTTCTGTCTGTTCTGTTGTTGTTCTGTTGTTTTTCTGTCAGAGTGGACGGCCTGGCGTTGCGGGAGTTTGTTAATTTTTCTCGCTCGGTAGGGCAGTCGCGGAAAAGGGTTGGGCTGGTAGCGGCGGTCTGTGACCGCCGTGGCGAAAGGGAAGATTGAAAAGCTTGGGCGCATCATTGGCTAGCGACGGTCACAGACCGGCGCTACAGGGGCTCATCATCATTGCGGTTCATTTTGGCGTTGGTGAAGGTTTCGTGGGTGATGAGACCCCGGTTGAGGAGGCGGCGCAGATTGGTATCCCACTCGATGTTGCCGCTGCGACGGATGACGTCTTCGAGCGAGCGTGCGCCGCCGTCGTAGTTGGCGATGGCACTGGAGATGGCGTCGTCGTTGTTATGGAGAAACTCGTAGGTGAGCACCCGGCGTTGGATGCCGGCGAGGAGGCCTTGAGAGTGGATAAAGATGAGGATTTCGGCGAGACGGCTGAGGACGGCGGCGTGATTTTCCTTGGGATAGAGTTCGAGGATACGGCCGATGGTCTTGACGGCACCAGTGGTGTGGAGCGTTGACAGAACGAGATGGCCGGTTTGGGCGGCTTCCATGCATGTTTCCATGGCCTCACGATCACGGATTTCCCCGAGTAAAATCACATGGGGGGCTTTGCGGAGCACGTCCTTGAGGCCTTGGCGATAGGAATGCACATCGCGACCGACTTCCTGTTGGGTGACGATGCTCGGAGACGGGATGCGGTGGCCGGGGTATTGCGGGTCATCCATGGCATCGGGATACTGGTATTCGATGGGATCCTCGACGGTGACGATGTGCTTGGGATGGTGGCGGCGCAGCCAATCGATGAGGGACGCCAAGGTGGTGGACTTGCCCGATCCGGTGGGGCCGGTAACGAGGCAGAGGCCGGCCCGCTTGAGCACGCAGTGGCGGAGCGTGGAAGTGGTATCGGGGTCGATGCCGAGGGCTTCGAGCTCTGGGATCGAGTCGCTAAGAATGCGGCAGGTGATGCCAAGGCCAGACGAACTCAGGTGAGCCTGAATGCGTAGGCGTCCAGAGCGTTCACCATTTTCACCCATTAAAACACCGTCGCACGAGAAGTCGGCAACCCGGCTTCTAGTGAAATCAGCGATGGCCAGGCGGATTTTTTCATCGACGCGTTCATCGAGTGAGTGATCGAGGCCGAAGCCATGGCTGGAGCTCTCGCGATTGCGGATGAGTTCCTTGAGGATTTCATCCAAATGTTCGGGGGTGAGGATACCGAGGTGGTCGAGTTTTTCCATGCCGTGGTTGGTATGGATATAGACGGGTCGGGCGGCCCGCATCTGGATATCTGAAACCGTCAGTTCGCGGCAGACGCGGAAAATGATTCCGAGCAAGTCCCTGCCGCCCATGCCCGCCACAAAGCGCGCCGCTCCGCCCGCCGCGCTGCGGCCCGGCAGCGGGGGTGGTTCGAGAGTGGCGGTGGCGGAGATGAACATGGGAGTTATTAGTTATTAGGAAAGAGACAGAAGACCGCTTCGCTCCAAGACAGAAGACAGAAGACAAGAGCAGAGCCGCTGGTCCGTGCATGGCGCATCTTGGGCAACGCGAACGTCGAACATCCAACGCTGAACATCCAACGTCGAACAGAAGAGAGAAAGACAAGACCTTTCGTCTGTTGTTTTCGCTTCTTCTGTTCGACGTTCGGTGTTCGATGTTGAATGTTCAATGTTCGCCTTTTCCAGTCTTCTGTCTTCCCCTCTTCTGTCTTGGGTCTTGATGTCTT
>WBXE01000158.1 GCA_008932955.1 Verrucomicrobiota bacterium | reverse complement strand
CTCAACCGTCGAGCTGGAGGGCGGCTTTTTGGGCGGCGGTGGTGGCTGTGGATTTGGTGTCGCTCTGGGTGAGGCGCATGCCGACGGGTTTGGAGACGCCGAATTCCTCCATGGTCACCCCATACATGACGTCGGCGCGGGCCATGGTGCGCTTCGAGTGGGTGACGATGATGAATTGGGAGCGGTCGATGAAGCGGTCGAGCACCTTGACGAAGCGGTTTATGTTAGACTCATCGAGAGGGGCGTCGAGTTCGTCGAGCACGCAGAACGGGCTGGGTTTGATCATGTAGATCGAGAACAAGAGGGCCACGGCGGTCATTGAGCGTTCGCCACCGGAGAGCAGGGTGATGGACTGGAGTTTTTTGCCGGGCGGTTTGGCGATGACGTCGATGCCGCTTTCTAGCGGATCGCTGGGATTGAGGAGGAGGAGGTCGGCCTGGCCTTTTTCGCCGAAGAGTTCCTTGAACATGTCTTGGAAGTTGAGGCGTACCTGGGCAAAGGTTTCGGAGAACAGGCGCTGGGTTTCGGTGTTGATGCGTTCGATCACTTCCAGCAATTCCACTTTGGAACTCACGAGGTCGTCGTGCTGGTTGCGCAGGAAGGTGTGGCGCTCTTCGAGTTCCTCGAATTCCTCGATGGCATCGAGATTGACCGGGCCCATGGCATCGAGTCGGCGCTTGATATCGCTGACGATGGATTCCACGAAAGCCCAGTCCGGTGCGCCGCTCACCTCGCCGGGCAGCTCTGCGAGGTCGTCGGCGCGGGTGGCATCGACGACGATGGTGGGCATTTCTTCGTCGTGGTGATCCTCGGATTCCTCGCCAGTGACGAGGGATTGGCGGCCGTTGCGGGCTTGCAGGGCTTTTTGGGAGGCGATGCTATTGAGCAAGGCGTGAGCGTCGGGCTCGAAGCTCGAGAGGTCCGTCTGGTGGCGTTCGCGGATCGTGTTGCTGAGGTTTTCGAGGTGCAGGTCGAGCTTGGTCGCGGCAATCTCCTCCCGGCCTTTTTGCTCGGATACCCGCGCGTGATCGCGGCGCAGCGTGGCGAGGGCAATTTCGGCGGTCTCGATCGTGTCCATCAGAACGCTGCGGCCGCTCGAGCGGGTGTCAATTTCAGCCTGAAGGTCTTCCGCTTCGGCACGGTGCGTCTCGCATTCTTCGGCGAGGCGGGCGTTTTCAGCGATGGCCGCTTCGATGCGCTGGTCAAAGGACGCAATTTCAGTTTCGCGGCGGATGGAAATTTCGCGCAGTTCGGCCAGCCGCGCCTCCATCGGCTTTTGTTGGGCTTCGGCGGCCTGTTTGGCGCGGCTTTCGACGGCGAGGACGGTGCGGATTTCGTTGAGGGCTTCGGCGAGTTCGCGTTCGCGGTGGGCGGCGGAGTCCGCTTCGGACTGGCAGCGGCGGGTTTGAGTTTCGAGGGCTTCGAGGCGTTCGCGGGCGCTTGCCAACTCGGCTTCGAGGTGATGGCGGCTGGCGCTGGCGGCGAGTTCGCGTTGCTCGAGCTCGCCGCGTTCCCAGCGGACGTTTTCCAGCTTGGTCTCAAAACTTTCCACCTCGCGGGTGGCGAGGCTGAGCTGGCCTTGCAGGGTGGAAAGCTCGACTTTTTGGCGTTGCAGGCGTTCGCGGGACAATTCGACTTCCTCGCGGAGCTCTTCGAGGCGGGCTTCCAAGTGGACCACCCGGGCGCGCGCGGTTTCGTCAGCGTCAGTTAGATCGGCCACCTCGGCAATGAGCGCGCGCACTTCGTTGCCGCGCTCCAGCACCGAGGTGCTGCCTTCGGCCGCCACCCCGCCGCAGAGCATGCCTTCGCCTCCCAATAATTCTCCCGCGGTGGTGGCGAAGGTGGTGCCGGGATGGCCGGGGCGGAGGCGCAGAGCGCTGCTTAGATCGGGAACGATGAGGACGTTTACGAGCAGGCGGGCGATGACTGGGGCGACGCGTTCGTCGGATTTGACGCGGTCGAGGGCCCAGGCGATGGCCCCTTCGGGGAGGGTTTCGACCTGGGTGGCTTGGGCATGGCCGACGAACGACTGGGGTAGGACCGCGGCGAGGCCGAGTTTTTTCTCAGTGAGGCGCTGGATGATCGTCTCGGCGACCTCCTCATCGCGGACCAACACCGCTTGAAGGTGGGCTCCGAGGGCGGCCTCGATGGCGCGGGCGCAGGTGTTATCGGCCTCGATGAACGAGGCGAGCACGCCGTGAATGGCAGGCTTGAAGTGGTCGGGTTGGTCGAGCCCGGCGAGCACTTTCTGGGTGCCCTTGGCAAAACCTTCGCCGCTTTCGACGAGTTGGCGCACCGCGTCGAGACGTGCGGCACGTTGCGCTAGGATTTTGTTAGCACCAGTGGCGGCGCTGCGGGCGGCGTCGAGGTCGCCCCGGGTGTGTTGATAGGCGCGTTCGGCAGCGTGGAAGGTTTCCTCAAGGCTGCCGAGTTGGGATGCCATGGCATCGACGTCCCCGGCGATGCGGGCATGCTCGGAGCGGAATTCTTCGAGTTCGAGGTTGAGGCGTTGCTCTTCGTCAGCGAGTTGGCGGGCGCGATCGCGGCTGCCTTCAAGTTGGGCCAGCGCGCTTTCAATTTTCGCCTGCATGGTGGCGATGAGTGTTTGGCAGCGGGTTGCCTCACCGCGGTTTTCGCGTAGTGACGTCTCGATGCGATCGCGTTCCTCGCGGGTCGAGCGGGTGTGGGATTCTTGGCCAGCGAGCAGAATCTCCTGCTCGGCAATGCGCCGGGTGAGTTGGTCAAGGGCCTCAGTGGCGGAGTTGACCTCGCATTCCTGCTGGGCAAGTTTTTCGCGGGTGGCGTGGATTTCCTCGTGGTTTTGGCGGATGCGCGACTCGAGTTCGGCTTTGCGTTCCTCATTGAAGGCGGCGCGGCCGCTGGCGGAGTTGAGGGCGTTGCGGTGTTCGTTGAGGTGTTGGCGCAGTTCAGCGAGTTCTCCCTCGAAGGCGCGGGCGGCGGCGCGGGCCTCCGCTACGGCTTCCTCGCGGGCTGGCAACTGGCGTTCCAGCTCCGTGTCGCGCACTTCCAGGCCGCGGATCGAGACGGTCAATTCGGCACGCTCGGCGCTCAGTTCCGTGAAACGTTTGTGCCCCAGATGGGTGTCGAGCACCCGCACGTCGGCAGCGAGCGCTTGGTAGCGGCGGGCTTTGGCCACTTGGCGGCGCAGCGAATTGATGCGCCGCTCCTGCTCGGCAAGTACGTCGGAAACGCGCAGCAAGTTCGCCTCAGTGAACTCGAGTTTGCGCAGCGCTTCCTTTTTCTCGCGTTTGAATTTCGTGATGCCCGCGGCTTCTTCAAACACCGCGCGGCGCTCCTCGGGTTTGGAGGAGAGAATTTGGTCGATTTGCCCCTGGGCCATGATCGAGTACGCCGTGCGCCCAATGCCCGTGTCCATGAAAAGGTCGTGAATATCCTTCAGCCGGCACAAGGTCCCGTTGATCCGGTATTCCGAGCGCCCATCCCGAAAGACCCGCCGCCCAATCGCCACTTCATTGAACGCCACTTTCAGCAGTCCTTCGCAATCCGCCATCGTCAGGATCACCTCCGCCATGCCCATGGGTTTGCGCTTTTCGGTGCCGTTGAAAATTACGTCGGCCATTTCCCCGCCCCGCAGCGCCTTGGCGGAGGTTTCACCCAGCACCCAGCGGATCGCATCCACCACGTTACTTTTGCCACAGCCATTAGGACCGACGATGCCGGTGACGCCCTGGGCAAATTCCAGCACCGTCTTGTCGGCGAACGACTTGAAGCCGTGAATTTCCAGAGTCTTTAGGTACATGGGGGCTGGTGGGTTGGGGGAAAGCCCGCGATGCATGGGCCGTCCACAAACCTAGCCACCCCCACCCGCATCGCAATCAGGAAGCACGGTTCCAACTAAATGTAGCGGTTTTGCGCAAATCAAAACACAACATGTGGTGTTTTTCGGTATTTCGTAAAACCGAAGGATATTGCACATCACCTTCGCAATCGTGGGTCTTCTTACTCGACCTGCATCAAAACGCTAGCGCTGTGGCTATTGAACTCGGGGGCGTACATGCACTGGATCTCGGCGATGCCGGTCGGATAGGAGCCGCGCAATTGCACCCGCGCGCTGGTTTCAAAGACATGAGTGCCGCGCGCTAAGCGCTCGATGAAGAAATGGTCTGCGGTGTCCTTGGTCATTTCATAATAGCCGAGGCCGTCCTGCCATTTGTATTGGGATAACACATTGCTAGGCTCGACACCACTGCCGCGCTGGTTTTTCAGATGGATGAATTCCATGTCGCGGTCCACGCGGATTTCGATGCGGGTGACGATTTCATCGCCGGGCTTGAGCGGGCTGGTGACGGCTTGCAGGGTGGGGCCGGCCTTGGTCATGCGTTTGACAAACAGGGATTTCTTCACCTCTAACGGAGTGCCCTCGTGCGGGGTGATTTTGGACACATCTTCCAAATACTGCCAGTGCAGGGACCCCCAAGCCACCCCGGCGTGGGTTTTGGTGAGCTTGATTTTGCCCATCGCGGGCTGGACCTCGCTGGCATGGAATTTTTTCTCATAGAAACCGCTGCCGGGCTCAACGTTTTCCGGCTTGATCTCCACGCCACCCAGCTCGGTTTTCACCAGGGCGTCGGAGGCAAGGCGCTTGACTTCGCCGCCCAACAAAAGTGCGTAGATCGCGTCGGCGGTGGCCTTGGTGGTCTTCCAGCCTTGCGTTTGTTTTTGTTTGAGCAACCAGACCTGGCAATCGTCCACGGCCTTCATGTCAGAAGAAACCTCGCGGAACGCCTCGATGATCATCGCCTGGGTTTCCACCGGGGCCTGGTTCCAGTAATAGCCCGCGTTGAGGCGCCAGTGCATGCCGAGTTCCTCGGTGTTGAGTGCGTTCTCGCTGAGCGACTTGATGATGGCTGGCGGCGTTTGCTTGTCGCCGAAGCGCCACAACCCGAGCGCAGTGTGGCAGCGCGTCATCAGGCACGGGTGGTCCATCCAATACGTCGCGCCTTGTTTGAGGAAATAGTCCACTGCCTCCTTGTTAGCGTCGGCGATCGGCCGTTGTTCCAGATAGAAACTGCGGCCATACAAGTACATCGCGATAAACGAGCTGTAATGATCGTCGTTGCGGTCCTTGCGCTTGATTTCCTCATAGGTGTGGCGGATCTGGCCATCGAGCCAATCCAGCGCCCGCAGCGCGAGGTCGTTGTTGATATTCACACCGAGATGTTTGAGCCGTCCGGTACCAGTGACGATGTAAAGCGTGATATAGTCGCTGGCGCGGCCGCCGGGGAACCACGGCCAGGCACCGCTATCGAGTTGCAGGTCTTGCAGGCGCCGCGTGGCGCGGGCCATTTCGCTGTCGAGCCGGTTATCGTCGAACAACACGCCGACATTGCGGCGGGCCTCGGTTTCCGAATTGCCGGCGCGCAACCACGGGGTTTCCTCGATCATCAGGCTTTTGAGGTCCTGGTTCTTGAGCAGCGGACTGTCCAAGGTCTTGGGCGCATTGCGCCATAGCTCAAACACCCGGTGAATCTTCGGATCACTCTGCGCAATGTGCCGCGCCAGTTGGTTGGCATAGTAACGGTTAAAAACCTGCTCGGCGCATTCGTGTGGGTATTCCATCAGATAGGGAAGGGCCATCACCGCGTACCACGCCGGCTGCGACACCACCTGCACCGTCAGCGCCGCGTGCTTCAAACTGTCGGACTTGCCGCTCTCCAACAATTTTTCAAGT
>WBXE01000157.1 GCA_008932955.1 Verrucomicrobiota bacterium | reverse complement strand
CTCGCCGCCCTGGCATGGCAACTGGTGGCCGTCGAACCGGCGCTTGCCGCCAAAGATCCAAGCCCGCCGGTCGCAGCGGTCACAGTCGCGGCAAAGGCCGCCACGCCCATTCCATCGCGCTACGTCGGCAACGACTTGAAGAGCTACGTCGAGGCGCGAGCCAAGCAACTGGCGATGCACGAGCGGGCGAGCGATCCCTTTGGCCAATTACAGGATCCCAATGCCAAGCCGGTGGCCAAAGCGACCGCCACCAAGACCATCCGCCGCCTCACCGCCGAGCCGCCCGCATCCCTAACCGACATCGTCGGCCGGATCGAAATCACCACCATCATGCCTAGGGACAAACGCTTTTTGGTCGGCAGCCGCAGCGTCGGCGAAGGCGACAAACTCCCGCTGATTTTCCATAACAAACCCATCCACACCCAAGTTACCGAGGTTAGCTCCCGCAAAATCGTCTTCCTCAACCTCGACACAGGTGAAATCGGCATACGCCAACTCAACGTCCTGCCCTTGGGTATGACCCCCGGCACCCGCAATATCACCGCTCCGGGTATGGTCCTGGCCAATCCTAACAGTCCATTGGAAATCGACTCCCCGCCATCTCTCCCAGCCGCAGCAGCCAATACCAAACCATAACACCGTCCTCATGAATGCCTTTCAATTCCTACTCATGCCAGCCTTGATTCTCACCGCCGGCCTGAGCCACGCGCAAGCCCCGAGTGAGCCCCCCGCAGTGGAGCCCATCGTTGAAGCCGCGCCTCCAACCCAAGCTCCGCCCGCTGCTCCCGTGAATGCGGGCTTGAACCCGCGGCCATCACCTGGCGTCCCGCCCGCAACGGGAGCCCCCGCCGCAGCCGCCGACCCCCCAAAGAGCCCGCTGGAAGCCTCAGACCAAGGCTATCTGATCAAGGACGCGCCGATCAATGATATCTTCCAGTTCCTAGCCAAAGCGGCAGGGCGCCAATACTTCCACAATGCCAAGATTAGCGGCCCCGAGTTCCGCGTCACCGGTCATTTGAATGATGGCAATCCGCTCACCCAAATGGAAGAACTGGCCTTCATGTATGGCCTGGCCCTGCACACCAAGGGGTCCACCATCTATGCTCTAACCCAGGCTCAACTCACGCAATTGCCCAGCGTCGAGTTTCACTATCAACTCCAGTATCTCCGTCCCACCGATATCAAACAAATCGAAGAGTTGATCAAACCCATGCTCAGCCCCGCCACCGGCATCGTCAACTTCGAGCCCAAGACCAACACCATCATCATCATCGATGCCGCCCACCGCATCGAGCAGGCTCGTCTGTTGCTCCGCGGCATCGACATGGCCAAGGGCCAGATCATCGTCGAAACCAAGATCCTGCGGATCAATAGCACCGTGGCCGAGCGCACCGGCGTCAATTGGACGCAATCGCTTGGAGCCACTGGCACCAGCGTCAATCTCGGGGCAGACTTGAACGCTATCCTTGGTCTGAAATCCCCGCTGGTCACCACTGCCAACCATATCGTTACCAATGGCGGTTCCAGCAGCCGCGTCACTACCAGCAACGGCTCCGTTAACAGCGTCGTCACGGACGTCATCGGCACGGGTGCATCCAGCCTTTTAACAGGGAGCACATCCACCACGACCACCACGACTGGCGGCGGCTTGAATACCACCAACACGGCCGGCGGAGTCTCCAATACCACCACCCGTGACAGCACCTCAACCGCTGGTCCGAATCTGGTGCTCAGCCCCTTGCAACTCACCGGCGTGCTGCGCGCCCTTGCCGAAGGCGGCCTCGCGACCCAAATCTCCAACCCCACCCTCATTACCGAGGACAACGAAATGGCGACTATCTCGGTCATTGACCGGGTGCCTATCATCACCACCACCACCACGGCGGCCTCGGGCGGCAGCGCCGCCAATCCCACCGTGACCGAACAGGTCCGCTATAAGGTGGACGCCTCGGACAAATCCATCGACACCGATCCGGACAAGCATCGGGAAATCGGCATCTCGCTGGTGGTAACCCCGACCTTGCTGCCCGACGGCACGGTGCGGATGAAATTGCGCCCGCGCTCAGCCCAGATTGTTGAATCCATCAAGAGCACCACCGGCAACTTCTATCCCCGAGTGACCGAATCGATGATCGAAACCCTCGCCCGCGTGCCAAACGGCTTCTCACTGGTCGTCGGCGGCTTCTATGGCGAAACCACCACCGACAACAAAACCAAAGTCCCCATCCTCGGCGACATTCCGGTGCTCAATTTCTTTTTCAAAAGCAAGGAGGCCACCAAGGAGAAAACCAGTCTCGTGTTTATCGTCACGCCGAAGTCCTATGACCCCACCAGTCGTGCCGCCAATGCCGGTGCCAGCAAGTTCGTCCGGCGCGATAACTCCATCGGCCGCGATTACAATTGGATCGATGAAACCAACCCTGGCCCCAACGCTGAACCGAATTTGCAACGCGCCATTCGCGGCCTCAAACCCCAGTCCGCGCCATACTACCCGCTTCCCGGCGAAGACACCTACACGTCCCCGGATGCCGCTCCCAGCCCTCCGCCCTCCGCCAAACCCCCTCTCACCAAAGCCCGCAGAGAATGATGGATTTCGCCACAACCTGTGCCGTTCCAGTCGCACCAGTCGCACCTCCGCCCTTAGCCCTGTCGCATACCGATATCGGCCAGCTGCTGGAGGCCTGCCTCGAGCAAACCGCCGAGGCGCTCGTGCTAGTCCACGCCGCCAGCCACGCCGACATTTCGCATGCTGTTGAGGCCGTGCGCCAGGCGCAGGCGCGCAACCGTCCGCTCGACCTGATGGAAGCCGTCGCCCGCGCCCAAGGGCATCAGGAAGAGCAGCTCGGCAGCATCATGCGGAGCTTGGGCGACAAGCTGGCCGCCACCCTCAACCCCACGCCGCCGCTCATCCCCGTCGCCGGCAAGCTCATCGCCCCCTCGGCATTTTACGAGTCGTTCGATCAAATTCACAAAATGGCTAGGGCCTTGCTGACCCCGGTGATCTTCGTTGAAGACACCGATGCCATCGGGGTGGCCTCCATCAATCCCATCGCCGCCACCATTCTCGCGGCGAAAATCCAGGAGGTAGTGGCCCGGCGGTTTGATATCAGGCCATTTCTAACCATTGCAAGGCTTGAATACGAAGCCTGGTCCTTTCTGACGCACAAACATTTCGAGCTATGATTGAGTTTGATGGCATTTCCTTCAATGAATTGATCAGTCGGCGCATCATGGCCGAGCTGGCACAGCACGACCCGTCCTACACCGAGCTCGCCCAGGACCAGGTACCTAACCGGGTCACCCGCTTCAGTTTCATGTCCGCCCTGGCCAAACTCAACGGCCTGCCATTCTTCCCCCGCCTAGCGGAATTTTGCGATGGCACGCTGCACTCGTGTTGCGATGCCACGGTGATGACCCGCGGGTTTTTCGCGCCGCTGTGCCTCTGCGGCCAGGACAAGCTCATCGTCGCCATTGCCAACCCGTGGAGCTCGCTGCCGGAAGAATACCTCGCGCCGCGATTCCCCGATTTGGAAATCGTTAAAATCGTCACCTTAGCCTCCGAGATCAACCGCGCCATCGAGTCAGTCGCAACCAACACCGGCCCATCGCGCTCCGAACTCGACGCCATAGACGTCGAGGACCTCGACGAGGGCATCCATGATTTTGACGTGACCACCGACTACACCGAGCCGATGGCCCAGCTCATCGCCACCATCATGTCGGATGCGGTCAAGACCCGCGCGTCGGACATTCACTTCAAGGTCGAAAAGGAAAGTTTCTACTATGCGTTTCGGGTGGACGGCGACATCGGCACCAAGATTGAGATTCCGATGAAGCTCAAGGACCGGCTGGATGCGTTTCTGCTCAACCTGATGAAGTTGCCCACCGAAATCCGCAACACCGTCCCCGGCATCTCCGGCCGCTTCACCATCTCGTATTTCCACCGCCCCATCGATATCCGCTACGAACGTCACCGCACCTATCGTGGCTATCACGTCACCATGCGTTTGCTAGATAAGAGCAACATCAACGTCACCCTCGGCAAGGGCACCCTCGCCTTCGATGACGAAACAATGTTTGCGCTCAACAAGGTGATGAAAATCCCCGCCGGCATCATCGTGATGTCCGGCCCAACCGGTTCGGGCAAATCCACCACCCTCAACGCCCTGTTGCGCGAACTCAACCGGCCCGAGGTGAATATCCTCACCCTTGAAAATCCCGTTGAAGATGAGGTGCCAGGCATCACCCACTGCGACCTCAAGAGCGCCAAGGAGTTCAAGCCGATGATCGCTTCGTTCATGCGCTCCGACCCTGATATCATTCTGATGGGCGAGGTGCGAGACATTGAGTCCGCCGAACTCGCCATCGAAGCCGCCGTCACCGGCCACAAAGTGCTCACCACCATTCATACTCCGCGCGCCTCCCAAATCATCGAACGCTTCGAACAACTCGGCATCGAACGCTGGAAAATCGCCCAAACCCTCAAGGCCGCTTGCGCCCAGCGCCTCGTCAAATTGCTCTGCCCCTATTGCAAGGAGGCCATCTCCGGCATCAGCGAGCTCGACCGCAAAACTTTCTGCCTCGATGAATCGTGGATCGCCATCCCGCTTTTCAGCGCCAAGACCGGGGGTTGCCAGGAATGTCGCAACAGCGGCTACAGCGGCCGCACCGCCATCCTCGAAATTATCCCCATCACCCCCAAAGTTTCCGATCTGCTCTCCAAGGGACTGATGTCTCCCTATGAATTGGAAGTCCAGGTCGCCCGCGAGGGCATCCTCCCCAACCTCCGCCGCAGCGGCCTGCGTCTGCTGCGCGATGGCAAAACCGACCTTGCCGCCATCAGCAAGGTCATCGACATGACCTACACCGATGACTGATCCCGCCACCCCCACCGCCGGCAGCGCCGCCTTGCAGCTTCCAGTTGCCAAGAAATCTCTGGTTGCTTCTCTCAACCAACCAAAAAAAATTAAGCCCTTTTCCAAAAAAATCCTCGTCGATTTATTCCGCGGATTGGGTTCAATGTTGCGCGCCCAAATCAATACCGCCGACGCCCTCAAATACTATAGCCACGGCTTGCCTAACAAAACACTGGTGGAGGTGCTGTTGCGCATCCGCGAAGACATCGGCAACGGCATGAATGTGCATGAGGCGTTCCGCCGCACCGGCCGCTTCAGCGATACCGTCGTGGGGCTCATTCAAGCGGGGTCGGATGCCGGCCAACTGCATCAGGCATTCGGCTCGCTGGCAGTGCGCCTCAAGAGCGAATTGCATTTCTCCAAGCAGTTGAAAAAAGCCACCATCACCCCCAGTGTCATCATCTGTGTCTTGCTCGCTGCCTTCATTACCTCACAGGTGAAAATCGTCCCGCAGGTCGAGCAAATGATGACAGGCGTCGGCGCCAAGGCCGATGGCATGACGGCCATCTCCTTCCAAGTGAGCCACTTCACTCAGGCGGTGTGGCCGGTGGTGGTCATCTCGCTGATAGCCGCTGCCATCACCATTGCCCGCTCCGCTCATGTCCGCAATCTGCTGCTGGGTCTGGCCATGGCGCGCTGGCGCTTGCTGCGCCTGCTCGTCATGAGCCTGCGCCAAATGACCTTCCTCTCAACGATCAAATTGCTGCATTCCAACGGCATCAACCTAGCCAAGTCGATCCGCGTGTCCGCCAACAGTGTGCGCAACACGCCGTTTTACGAGGAACTGCGCAACGCCGCCGATAAGTATGAACAT
>WBXE01000156.1 GCA_008932955.1 Verrucomicrobiota bacterium | reverse complement strand
GTGACCTCGTGGATGAGGTGTGTGCCGATGAAAAGTTGCGTGCGGCCGTCGGCGAGAGTGCCGACGCAGTGGGATTCCCAGACTTTTTGGAAGAGGCTTTTGCCCATGATTATTGGTTCGCCGAGGTTTTTTCGGGCGAGCGCAGGACCATGCAGCGGAACGCCCACCTTGTCAAAGCCACATCCTCGGGCCGCGTCGAAAAACTCTCTGCCGCGTGTTGGAATCGGCCACCGTACAACCCAATCTATCGCATGGCAGCCGCGCGGCGTTGGCCCCCAATGCCCATGAACCCGCCGCTTCGACGTGCCCCATCGCTGGCGCAGCGACTTTTCCCGCGGCGGGAAACTCGTCGCAGGCCACCGCCATGTCGGGCCCACGACATATTCTGCGCCACCCGCAGCTGGGGCTTGCGTTGGGGCGGCACTGCGCTAATCTCTCCCCACCAAACCAATGATGAATTGCCGCCTATTGACTGCTGCGGGGATGTATGTCTCCGTGCTCCACGCTTCCGCAGCGGGAGCCGCCACACCCCTCGCCGGGACCGCCGCTCCCCACCCAGGCAAAAACTTCCTCGAAGTGGTCATCTCCGGCGGAATCATGATCTATCCGCTTGCCCTGCTCTCGGTGGTGGGTGTCGTCCTGATTCTGATCTATCTTCTAACTATCCGCCGCAACGCCATCGTCAGTGACCACTTCATGCATGAGGCCGAAGCGATGATCCGCAGGCGCGACTATTTGGGGCTCATCGCCTTCAGCCAGCGCCGCAATGAGTGCATTGCCCGCATCACCCAAAAAACCCTGACCTTCGTCTCGAGCAACCCGGGCAACTCGTTTGAAAACGTCCGCGAAGTGGCGCAAACCGAAGGTTCGCGCCAGGCCGGCGTGCTCACCTCGCGCATCGCCTACCTGGCCGATATTGGCGCGATCGCACCGATGGTCGGCTTGCTCGGCACGGTGTTGGGCATGATTGAGGCGTTCATCGAGATTTCCAGCGGTGAAGTGCAGGGCGTGCGCCAGATGGGTTTGGCCGAGGGCGTCTCCAAAGCCCTCATCGCCACCGCCGGTGGCCTCTGCATCAGCATCCTCGCCCTCGCGTTCTACTCGATTTTCCGCGGCCGGGTGCAAAAATACATCTCCGAGCTGGAAGCCGCCGCCACCCACCTCATCGCCTTGCTCCACGCCCAGTTCGAACGCCAGTCGCTGCTCTCAGCCACTTCTTCGGGTCAGCGCTCGCGCGAGACTTATGCGGTGCCCGACGCCTCCCTGATGGCGGGCGAGCGGCGGGACTTGCACGGGATCTAATATTTATAGTTGTTTTAAGCGGATGCAATTCACCAGTCGCCAGCCCCCGCCCATTGCCATGCAATTGGCACCGATGATCGACATTTTGCTGTTGCTGCTGAGTTTTTTCATTATTACCTGGCAGTTCACCCGCTCCGAAACCGAGTTATCGGTGGCGGTTCCCACCGCTGAGGAAGGCACCCAGAAGAACCGCTCGCGCGGCGAAATTATCATCAACATCCTCGGCGATGGCGCGGTGAAAGTCGAAGGCAGCCAAGTGACCTTGGAACAACTGCGCGACAAACTCAGCGCCGTGGCCAAACAATACAAGAACCAACCGGTGCGTATCCGCGGCGATGGCGGCGTCAATTACCAACGCGTCGTCGAGGTGATCGATACCTGCCAGAAGTCAGGTATTTGGAATATCTCCTTCGCCACCCAACGCCCGGAACCCGCCAAGTAATCCTGGCCGCCGGCCCCCTAGGTCGGTTTTCCCCTAACAACCATGCACCGTTTCCTTGCCATTTTCGTCGTTGCCTGCGGCACGCTGTATGCCCAGGCTCCGCGTGCCGAGCCGGTTGATTCGGGCTTGGTGGCGGATGCCGCCAACGATTTGTTCACCCGTGGCAAAAACCTCTACGATGCCGCCCAAGCCAGCACTGCGGCAGACAACCGCCAAGCCGGATTCGAGCGCGCCGCGAGCATTTTAACCGGCTATCTCAATGAGTTTCCCAATCATCCGAATGCCGAAATGGCCTGGTGGTACCTGGGCAATAGCTACTATCAAGGCGGGCAGGTGGATGATGGCAAACGCTGTTTCCATACCCTGCTCAACCGTTACGGCAAGGGTAAGTGGGCCGCCGCCGCCGCCTACACCCTCGCCGCTGACCACTACAATAAAACCGAGTATGATCTGGCTGCCCCGCTGTTTGAGCGCTTCGCCGACAACACCGGCAAACCCGAGGACCGCCCGCGCGGCCATTACTTCGCCGCCACTTGCTACCGCATGCTCGGCCAGGATCATGACGCCATCAGCACCTATCAGAAGGTGCTGGACGATCCCGCCGGCAGTTTGTTCGCGCCACAAGCCAAACTCGCCCTTGGCCACCTCGCCGCCAAGGCTGGCAAGCTTGCCGACGCGCTCGCCATCTACCAGCAAATCATCGCCTCGCCCTATCAAATCAAACTGCGCGGTGAGGCTGCGCTGCACGCCGCGCTCACCGCCACCAAGCTCGAACAACCCGAACTCACCGAGAAATACCTCACCATCGTCATGACCACCCCGGGGATGGAGGCGTTCCGTCTGGATGCGCAAACCGCTCTGATGGCCAGCCACTTTGCCAGCAAGGATTACGCCAAAGTCATTGGGCTGTGGCGTGAGAGTCCGCTCAAGGCGGAGGGCGAAAAGGAAGCGACCCGCCAGATGCTGGTGGCGCGGGCGTACTTGCGCCTGCAAAAACCCAGCGATGCCCTCAGTCATTTCCGCGAAGTCGAGCACCTCGTCGATGCCCAACATGACCTGGCCTTCCAGGCGTCCTACTACCGGCTGCTGTGCTTTTTCCAGATCGAAGGCCACCACCTGCCGGATCAGGTCGACGCCTTCCTCGAGCTCTATCAAAAAAAGCGGGCTGACGATCCGCGCATTCATACCGCCATGATGATGAAGGCGGAAGCGCTGGTGGCCGACAAGAAGTTGCCCGCCGCGGCCAAGCTCTACAGCGAAATCAATGCCGCACGCGTCAGCGATAAAAACCGGCCGGGTCTGCTCTATCAGCGTGGTTGGTGTTTGGCCGATGCCGGCGAGGCGCAAGGAGCGATCCGCTCGCTGAGTGAATTCATCAGCAAATATCCGGGCGATGTGCGACTGCATTCCGCCATCGCCAAGCGTGCCAGTGCCTATGCCGCCAGCGCAGAACCGGCCAAGGCGCTCAGGGACTACGACCGGCTCACCGCGGCCAGCACGCCAGCGGAATTCACCTCCTTCGGTTGGCTGGAAAGTGCCCGCATGCGCCGCAGCGAAGGCAATCTGGCCGATATGATTGTGCGTTACAAGGGCCTGCTCGACAACGTCAAAGGCCTCAGTCCCAAACTCCAGGCAGAGGCCAACTATTGGATAGGCCAGGGCTTGGCCAAAACCAATGCCGCCAAGGAGGCCGTTGATTATTTGGAAAAGGCCCGCGACCTGCGGCCGGATACCTACGCCAAGCATGCCGGGTTGCTGCTGACGCTGGGGTACTTTGCGGCGCAGGATTTTACCCATCTGGCCGGCGAATTGGATTTGGCCATCGCGGGCAAATACGATGCGGACATTCCCGAGCAAGTGCTGCAATGGGCGGGCATGCAAGCGTACAACGCTGATGACTTTGCCGCTGCCGCCCGTTTCCTCAGTCTGGTTGCCAACCCACAGGAACCCCGCGAAACCCCCAAGGAAGTCTGGCGCTACCTCGCCAAGGCCCACCTCGAAACCGGCGATGCCGCTGGCGCCCTCAGCGCCGCCGCTAACGTCCTCAACGTCGAGGATAATCCCGGCTGGAAGGCCGATGGACTGTTGGACCGGGGTCGCGCTCTGCTCGCCCTCAAGCGTCCGGCAGATGCCCGTAGCGCCACCGATGAGGCGCTCGCCCTGCTCCCGCAAGGCCGCACCAAGGCTGGCCTGCTCATTCTTTCAGGGGATCTCAAAGGGCTTGAGAAGGATCTGGGTGGCGCCGCCGCCGAGTACACGATCGTCGTCGAATTCCACGATGACAAGGATCTCAAGCCGCTGGCCCTCAGCAAGCTCATTGCCATCCTCAACGAACAAAAGGACAGCGCCGGCGCGGAGAAATACCGCCACCAATTGCAAACCGAATTCCCTAACTGGAAAGCTGCGAAGCCGTGAGCCGGCCCATAAGGAGTGGCGGCATCCTGCCCCCTTCGCCCATCGAATGGACCAGAGAAATTCGCTAGGCGGCTGCCCTGGTTCTGTGCATGGGCCATGGCGGCGGGACGCCGCCTCTCCTTAAGGGCCAGTGCCGGCTAAAGCCGGCGCTCCGTTCGCATTAGTTAGAGGCAGATCCTTCGAAACAACTGGTCGAGGGGCAGTTGCATCCCGATGTAGAAATCCCCGAAGTCGGCGTAGCGGGCCGATACTTCGTCGAAGCGCATCTCATAGACGATGGCTTTGACGTCGCTGGTATTTTTGGCCAGCAGGGTCACGCCCCATTCGTATTCATCGAGGCCGCTGGACCCGGTGATGAGTTGAAGGATGCGGCCGGCATAGGTGCGCCCGACGCGGGCGTGACCGGCCATCAGGTGGCGGCGTGCCTCGAAGTCTAGCGAATACCAATTGTCAGAACCGTTGCGGCGCTTGGACATGGGATAGAAGCAGACCACTGGCCAGTCCGGCAGCGTGGGATAGAGGCGGTACTGGGTGTAGTGGGCCATGCGGGCGTCGAACTCGGCGAGCGCGGCGTCGAACTCCGGAGTCTCGGCGGTGAGGCCTTTTTCGCCGATAAGGATTTCGGCGATGTGTTGTTCGCGGGTGGCGGTGTACTCGGAGCTCTCGGTTTGGGACAGATAGGAATACACCGGGCTGAGGATTTCCGGGCCTAGCGACAGGCTCAGGCGTTTCTCAAAGGCATTGGCCACATGCAAGTCTGGCGTCAGTAGCACAAAGCCCAAATCCGCCTTGGGCGAGGCAATCGAGAAACTCAGCAATTGGGTGTCGGCGGTGGCGCGGATTTCCTGTACCAACTCGGTGAGGTGGGTTTTAGCCTGGCGTTTTTCCTCATTGCTGAAGAGTGCCCACTGGGCGTGATCGACTTGATAGAAGAGGTGCATAACGTGCCAACCTTCGCGCGGCACAAGCGGTGGGGGGGAGATATCGGACATGGTGGGGACGGGGATGTAGGAACGTTAGTGTTTGTCGGATGAAATTGGCAGCTCGAGGAGTTTTTTAAAGTCCTTGCCGAGGGCGTTGGCTGAGGGGGCTTCGAAGACCCGCAAGGTCCAAGGCTTGGTCTGGCCGGTGCGATAGGCAGCGTGCATGCTGATATCGTCAAAGCCATCGGTGGCCGGCAAAATCAGCGTGGTGGCACCATCGATCTGGCGGGTGATCGGATCACCCACGGCCAAGCCGTGGTCGTTGACGACTAGGGTGCGGATGGCACCCGACCCGCTCTGGAGAGTGATTTCGGCGACCGGAATGAGCACCACGCCGCGGCGCACGGCTTCCACCCGGTTGTCGGCCCTGAACGGGGCGCGCCAGTAGGTGGTGACGTTGCTCACCGTGACGTGGGTGCCATGAACCGGAAATTGAACGTCGCGAGTCTGGCTGGCTTGGCTAAGCAAGCGGCTGAGGGAATGGTCGTACACCCAGTAGCCGCCCACCAGCAGTAGCAAGGCGAGAGCGAACAAACTAGTCACCTCGAGTTGAGTCAGACCGAGGCGCGGCCATAGATAGGCCGGCTTGGCGCTGGCCGCAGGAGCCGCTTCGGTAGCGGCCGGGTTGACCGGTTCCGGCTCGGGTGCAGGTGCAGGTGCAG
>WBXE01000155.1 GCA_008932955.1 Verrucomicrobiota bacterium | reverse complement strand
TGACTCATAATTCCAGATATTGTTTGCATCTGGGTGTCATTCTTTCTGGCGCAACGACCGACTAAAGCCGATTTTTCATCCCCTTCCCGGTGTCATTCTACTTGGCGCAATGCGAGACCCCAACCGCCCTGATTATTTTATCGAAGTCCGGCGAGTATCCGTGCAGCTTGGCGCCGCCGCCATGTTTGTCATTTCCATTCCAGCCCTGCAGCACAACACCGCCATCTTACGCGAGGTGAAGGAAGCGGCGGGTTGTGGACTGGTCCTGGCGCTCAAGGGCTTTGCCTGTTGGAAGACCTTTGCCTACCTGCGCGA
Source organism: Verrucomicrobiota bacterium (assembly GCA_008932955.1). Classification (GTDB taxonomy): domain Bacteria; phylum Verrucomicrobiota; class Verrucomicrobiia; order Verrucomicrobiales; family Akkermansiaceae; genus Luteolibacter. Next base: position 5,542 of record WBXE01000155.1, on the reverse strand, counting down.
GGATCTCGACGGCTGCTGCGCCTCGGGCTTGTGGGAAGCCCGCCTCGCCCACGAGCATTTCCAAAAGCACATCCTCACCTATTCGCCCGCCTACGATGAGGCAGATGTGGCCGCCCTGTGCGAATTTACCCAGCACCTGGATTTCAATTCGCTCTCGCAGTGGCAGCGGTTCCGCGACCAAGTACTCGCCCATCCACGCTTCCGCAGCGGCGACTTGCTCTGCGGCTTGCGCATCAATCCGGAGTGCTCGACGGGCACCACCCCGATGTACGACCCCTGCGCCGCCGGTTCGCGCCTCGGCATCAGCGCCGACCAACTGGCCGGCGCGGATCTAACGGGCATTTCCGGCCTGCACTTCCACACGCTCTGCGAGCAAAACTCCGACGCCCTGGAAACCACCCTCGCCGCCGTCGAGGAGAAATTCGGCCACTTGCTGCGCCTGCCGCAATTCACCTATCTGAACATGGGCGGCGGCCATTGGATCACCAAACCGTTCTATGACCGCGAGCGGCTCGTGCGCCTCGTCCAACAAACCCGCCAGCGCTACGGCGTGGAGGTGTGGTTGGAGCCGGGCGAGGCCGTGGCCATCCACAGCGGGGTGTTGCGCGCCAGCGTCATGGATGTAATAGAGAGCGCCGGTCATCACCTCGCCATCCTCAATGTGTCGGCCACCGCCCACATGCCCGATGTGTTGGAAATGCCCTATCGGCCCGACGTGTTCTTGGTCGATGCCGCCGAGCCCACCGCCCAGCCCACCGCTCAGCCCGCAGTGTGCTTCGCGGGCGAAAACTATCACCTCGCCGGCAGCTCCGGCCCCTGGCTTTACCGCTTAGGCGGGCCGACCTGTCTGGCCGGCGACGTGGTCGGAGAGTTTGCCTTCCCGCGGCAGCTGCGGGTGGGCGACACCCTGGTGTTCGACGACATGGCCCACTACACGATGGTCAAGACCACGCTGTTCAACGGCGTGAAGCATCCGTCCATCGTGCTCCAACATGCCGACGGCCGCCTCGAAACCCTGCGCGAATTCGGCTACGAGGATTTCCAGTCCCGCCTGGCGTGACGCAAAACTGCGTTTAACCTCCCGGAGTCACTTGGCCCGGCTGCGGCATGGTAGGGAGCGACGACCTTACTGTCGTCGTGCGGAAGCAACGCCCATGAGTCGACCCTTCGGCACTCATTTATAGGCCGCTCTTCCGCTACCACCACACGAATGTGGTGGCTCCATAGCTCTAGCTACTCCTCGTGCCACACCCGTCCGCCGGGTGTGGCACGAGCCGGCAGGTTTTGTGAAAAACCTGGCAATCTCGCGCCTCACAGGGCGCGCAAGGTGGCCTTGATGGCCTCGAAGTCAGGCAGATCCTTGGGATGATCCTGGACTTCGGCGTAACGGACGATGCCCTGCTTGTCGATGACGAAGGCGGAGCGCTTGGGCACGCCGCCCATGATGAGGTTGGCCTCGGGCAGGAATTGGTCATAGGCGACGCCGTAAGCCTTGGCGACGGCGTGTTCGTAATCGCTGAGCAGAGGAATGGTGATGGCTTCCTTGGCGGCCCACGCAGCCTGGGCGAAAGGATTGTCGCCGGAGATGCCGAATACCTTGGCATCCAACGCCTCGTAATCCTTGATGCCGGTGGAAATATCGCACATCTCCTTGGTGCAGACGCCGGTGAAGGCCATCGGCACAAATAGCAGCAAGAGGTTGGCACTGCCGATCTGCTCGCTCAATTTCACGAGCTGCGGGCCCTCGGCGGTCTTGGTCACGAGGGTGAAGTCTGGGGCGTTGTCGCCTACTTTAATGGTCATGGTTGGTTGGTTGGTGGTTGATGTATGAAGTGCCATTATAGATACTAACTGTCACCGGTCAACCGGCACCCGCTCATGAACTACGAATTTTCCCAATTTGGCCAACACCTCGGCTGTGGCAGCGGCATCGAAGAGTTGATGGACGACCTCGGCCACGCTTTGGCCAGCGGCGGGCCGGATGTTAAAATGCTCGGCGGCGGCCAACCCGCCCGCATTCCCGAAATCAACGCAGTGTGGCGGCGGCGGCTACTCGAAATGTTGGACGAACCCGGCGGTCTCGACCGCGCGCTCATGTCTTACGATCCACCGCGCGGCAACCCCCGCTTCCTCGAGGCAGTGGCCGGCTTGTTGCAACGCACCTTCGGCTGGGATATCCGCCCCGACAACGTGGCCGTAACCTGCGGCGGCCAAACCGCCTTTTATTTTTTGTTCAACCTGCTGGCCGGGCCGCTGGCCGACGGCACCCGCCGCAAGATCCTACTGCCATTGGTACCCGAATACATCGGCTATGCCAACCAGGGCGTGGCGGGCGAACTTTTCCGTGCCGTTCCACCGCTCATCGAGAAAACCGGTCCGCATGAGTTCAAGTACCGGGTGGATTTCGACAAGTTGGAGGTGACTGAGGACATCGCGGCAATTTGCGCCTCGCGGCCAACCAACCCCACCGGCAACGTCCTCACCGACGAGGAAATCTCGCGCCTTGCGGCGTTAGCCGCAGCGCACGGCATCCCGTTGATCCTCGACAATGCCTACGGCGCGCCGTTTCCCGGTATCATCTTCACCGACGCCACCCCGTTCTGGGCCGAGCACGTGATCCTCACCCTCAGCTTGTCAAAAATCGGGCTGCCCGGCACCCGCACCGGCATCGTCGTCGCCCCGCCAGCCATTATCCGCGCGCTTGGCTCAATGAGCGCCATCATCGGCCTAGCCAATCCTAACATAGGCCAACAAATCATCCTGCCGTTGCTAGAGTCTGGCGACATCCTACGCCTCAGCAGCGACGTGGTGAAGCCGTTCTACGCGGAAAAATGCCGCCTCGCGCGGCAGGCCGCCACCGAGGAATTGGGTGAGGCGTTCGAGTGGTACATGCACCGCAGCGAGGGTGCCTTGTTTCTGTGGCTGTGGTTTCCCCGCCTGCCCATCACCGCCAGCCAACTCTACCAACGCCTCAAACAACGCGGCGTGCTCGTCGTCTCCGGCCATTACTTCTTCTTCGGCGACGATACCCCGGACTGGCCCCACCGCCATGAGTGCCTGCGCGTGTCCTACGCCATGGACGAAGCCACAGTCCGCGATGGCCTGCGCATCATCGCCGAGGAGGTGCGCCGCTGCTGGGCCTGAGCGGCACCTCAGGGCGTGGTGGTCACCTCCAAACGCACAAAAACGCGCTGGCTGCCCTGAGGCAGCGTGAATTCGATTGAAGTGCCGAGTTCCTGGACGCCCACGCTGGTCGGCTGCCAGTGGATGAGGTCGGTGGAAATTGCTACGCAGTAGGTAGCGGCGGCGGCCACATTGTGCCGCCAACTGATTTTGTTATTCGTGAGCGTTGGCGGCGGCGTAAAGCTGTCACCCGTTTCTCCCATGAAATACTCAACTCCGTTAGGCACGCCGTCACCATCAGCGTCCGCATCGGCGGCCTGATGGTTAGCATAAGTGGCAGCCCACACGGCATAGCCACCACCACTCGCTAAGCTGAAGGCGCTAGTGTCGAACGGCAGATCGGGCGCTAGGGTGTTATTACTTTGATCGCCAGTTCCGTCCTCGCTGATCCAGTTGGCCGGCGTTCCAATAACTGCTAGATAGGCGGCAAAATTTTGCTGGTTAGCTCGCAAGCCGGTATAAACCGCAATATCAGCATTGCTGGTTAGATGAATGATCTGCGAGGCGTTCAGGCCGGTGCCGGCAGTCGTAGCGTTGATCTGGGTGGTGATGACCGCGAGAAAGCCGGTGGGTGAAGCAACGCTTCCCTGATAGGCATAGACGGTTTCGCCATTAGCACTCAGATCGAAAGTGCCGATAGACACGAGGGTTCCCACGCTGGCGCTGTGAGTTGTATTGCCGAGGTTGTTGAGGGTGACCACCGTGCCGGCCGCCACACCGGCCGCTGGGGCACTCCATGTAATCACCCCTTCGGCGGCGTCAAACGCGCCGCCCTGGCCGAGGTTCTGGCCGTTCCACATCCGGTGCGTAAAGAAAATCTTATCGCTGGCCGCGAGCGGCACCAGCGCGACGAACGCAAGGTCATCATTGGCGTCGGCATTGAAGCCGACAAAGGCGATAGCCCCGGGACTAAGGCTCGGGGGCAAATCGCCGTCATCGCTCACGCTGATCACTTGCACTGCGTTGTTGTAGCCATTTGCCGAAGCCGTTATGTTGAGGCTCTGCGTACCGTCGGCCAATAAGTCATTGACCGCCGTAATAGAAAAATTAGCGGATCTGTTGCCAGCATTGATCGTAACGCTGGCGGGAACGCTGGCCTCGGTGAGATCACTGCATACCAAGGTGACTAACAGATCGGACGTCAGGGCGGTGGGAATGGTCACCGTGCCGGTGGCAGCCGGGGCAGTCGCGTTTTCCGCAAAACTGGCGGGATCGGCGCTGAGCGTGAGACGCGGCAAATTGGAGTCGAAGAGCGTACCGCCGATGCCCAGCCCGTAATCACCGAGGGCGACCGAGTAAAACCCCCAGCCCCCGCTGTCGGTTTGGCCGCTGGCAAAATATCGGAGTGTCACGGTGGTGGAGGCCGGCAGGTTTTGCAGGGCGCTAATGCCAGATAAGTTGATCTGTGGCATAGCTCCGCCGCTCGTCATCACAAACGCATTGCCAATGAGCGTAAAGGCGCTGCCATTCAAGCTATAGGCAAACTGGCCCGTCACGCCGCTCGTGGCGTAGAAGCTAGCGGTGCCCGCGAAGCTCGCATCCACGCAGGACAGGGACAAGGTGTAGCCTGTGGCGGCGGACAGCGTGACTTGAAAGTAGTCGGTGTTGGTGGATGCTATTCCGTCGTTTTTAAATCCAGTGGTCCGGAATGAATTGTTAGCAATGCTGGCCCCCGCTGTGCTGCCACGGGTCAGGGTGCTGATGCTGTCGAGCTTCGGATCAAACACCTCGGCAGTAGACGTGGCGACCTCGTTCTCGCCAGTGAAATCCCAGGCGGCGATGGTCACTGCGGCGGCTGGCAGAACCAGTGCTGCCAACAGGCCAACCATGCCAAGCGCCAGCTTGCGGGAACAATGAAACGGGCGAATACCGATTGTTAGTAATGGTTTCATGACGTTTGTGGGGTTGCATTTGAAATGAAAACCCTGCCATGGTGGACCCTTCCATATCCCCTGACTAGCTAAGAGTGTCACCCCAGCCGCCAGCGCTTGCAGTCATAGGAAACTTCCTTTCACGCGGGGTTACAGAATCTTTTAAAAACTCGAATCATCCCGCAAAAGACCCAAGACCCAAGACCCAAGACCCAAGACCCAAGACCCAAGATAAGAGAGCGCCGCGCATCTTCAGCGACTCCTCTCTCCTGTTTAAATTAACACGTTCATTTTCACAGAGTATTAACCACCGCTTGGCATTCTTTCCCTGCCATGTCCTAGAGCCCTAGAGAAGCTTAAGTCCCTAACGCAAAGAGCCCGACCCCGATTTCTCGGGGCCGGGCATATACCTGGCGACGACCTACTCTCACAAGACCTATCGTCTCACTACCATCGGCGCTGCGGCGTTTCACTTCCGGGTTCGGAAT
>WBXE01000154.1 GCA_008932955.1 Verrucomicrobiota bacterium | reverse complement strand
CATTCTTCTCTTCGGTTCGACGTTGGATGTTCGGCGTTGGATGTTCGATGTTCGCCTTTCCCGCAATAGGGGGCGCAGTCCCAGCCCCCGCACGCAGCTCTCTTCCAATCCAAAATTTAAAATCCAAAATCCAAAATTAAATCTTGCCACCCGGCCCCCAAATCGCTTGCCTCCATCTGTCCGCTCCGGCGGACGAGGACTTGATAATCCTAGCAAAAGCGGTTGGCAATGACCGCAACCATTGCCGCCAAACCGACCCAAGGGCCGGGGAGGCGGCGGCGCATGTCCAGGCCGCCCTTTCGGGGACGGCTAAAGGCCGTTGCGGCTGACTTTTGCCAGCTTATCAACTCCCCGTCCACCAGGAAGGACGAATCTGTCCTTCCTGCCATGAACCCCGGTTCTCAAATTTCCCCGGCACCAGCGCCAGCGCCTCCCCGCGCTCAATGCCTGCGTCCCATCTTGGGCTCGCCGATGCTCGGATACGCCAGCGCCCAGCAGCGGCCCATGCGGACGGAGCGCATGTACGCAGGTGAATCCGTGAGAATTCTAGCGCTCACTAACCTCACCATCCCCCACTCAAGGCCCGCCCACGTCCAATCCCGAGAAGGGCAGGTATTCATTTTCGCCAGCCCGTCTTGCGAGTCAGACCGCCTCAGTGTTCAGTTTGACTACACCGAAAAGTAAATTGCTCAGAGTCCCCGATTAATCACATCACTTATCATAAAGGCATCCCCTGCCTCACCCTCACGAACCATGAACATCACCATTCCTGCCTCCAACATCCGACCAATCCACAAATTCCGCTGGCTCAAGCCGCTGGCCATCCTGGGCTGCATGTTGAGTGCTGCATCGGCTGGGACGTTCCGGAATTTAAGCTACACCGACAACGGAACCTCGATCACCATCACCGGCTGGGCGGGCTCTCCCTTTGGCGCTTTTGTCATCCCATCGACCATCATCGGAAAACCTGTCACCACAATTGGCCCCAATGCATTCGCTAATCCTAATAGTAACAATGGTTGGGTGACGAGCATTTCGATTCCTGATGGTGTCACCACCATCAGCGCCGGAGCATTCAATGGATGCTGTCTTACAACAGTGACAATACCCAGCAGCGTCACCACCATCGGTGACTCCGCATTCTATATCGGATACTATCTGAGGAGCGTAACATTTCTGGGCAATGCTCCAAATATTGCCGGGTACAACTTTATTATAAATTCCGGAAATTTCAAAGCGTATTATATAACTGGCAAAACAGGCTTCACGCAGATTTCAAACGGTTTTACAATTAGCATATCTCCGAATTTGACGACCTTGTCACTTAGTAAGGGTGATTTAAGTCCTGGTTTCGACACAAACATAACGACTTATACATCGACTGTTCCTAACGCAACTACATCTATCACGGTAACCCCTACCCGTGTTGACGCAACTGCCACTGTGACGGTGAATGGAGCGACTGTCACAGCCGGATCATCCAGCGGTGCAATATCGCTTGCCGTGGGAACTAACACGATCACTACCGTGGTATCCGCGCAGGACGGAACCACCACAAATACCTACACCGTTTCTGTGACGCGAGCGCAATCGTCCATATCGACGCTCTCCGGTCTTACTCTCAGCTCTGGTACTTTTGACCCGGCGTTTGCGGCAGCGACCACCTCCTATACGGCAAGCGTTTCCAATGCCACCACGTCGATGATAGTCACACCAACCGTGACCGATGCGACAGCCACGATCACTGTCAATGGCACGTCGGTCGCGTCGGGTGTTGCCAGCGGGGCAATATCGCTGATCGTAGGAACCAACACAATCACCACGGTAGTGACCGCGCAGGATGGCGTCGCGCTAACCACCTACACCGTCACAGTCACCCGGGCTGGCAGCTACGACTCATGGAAATCAACCGCATTCACCAATCCGACCGACTTGGCCAACCCGGCGGTCAGCGGAGAGATGGCGACCCCGGCCAATGACGGCACCAGCAACCTGATGAAATACGCCATGGCGCTCACTCCAATGGCCAGTGCCACAGGCAACCTGCCCACCACAGCGAGCCAAACTGGCTACCTGACGCTGACGTATCGGCAAAGCAAGACGGCCAACGATGTAACGTACACCGTGCAGGCCACCGACACCTTGAGCAGCAATGCATGGGCACCGGCAACGACCGTGCTGTCGCAAACCGACCCGACCCCGGGCGGCGGAAGTTATTGGCTGGTGACAGTGCGCGACAACGTTCCCTACGCCAGCTATCCGCAGCGCTTCATGCGGCTTCAGGTGGTGAAATGAGGCGGGTGAATCCACCCTTACACAGCAGGCGCTCACCTCAGATGCTCCAACAAAACTTCAACGAAATTCCTTGGCTAGGTGGACAATGGCAGGCGCTCCAGCCTGCTCGACTTCGACTAACACCAAAAGCAAATTCCTAGCATTTAACACAATGAGAAATGAATTCATAAAAAAATATCGCGATCTGGATCAAAAGATGAAGGCCCTCGCGGAATCAGATGGGGATGTTTATTTACCTAACCCCGCACCAGCGGGACAGGTTGATTACATTTTGGTATGCATGGAGCCATCTCTTGGTCGCTGGGCTCGGTCTCCTGAGGAGGCCAGGACAAAAGTCGCATCGGGCTTCAGAAATTTTCTAGCTGGTATCGAGCCAATGCTGTTGCACTTCTCTACGCGACGCTTTCTTTGCGATACTGACCAGCGATACCATATGACTGACTTTTCAAAAGGGGCGATGACCGTCGAACAAGCGGGCAAAACCAGACCTGACCGCTATGACAAGTGGTATGATCTATTACAAGAGGAGATTAAACTGGTGGCTGCTCCAGGTGCTCGGGTAATCGCAGTTGGCAATGAGGTAGCTAATCATCTGCGCCGAAAGGGTTTCCCAATGAACTTCACAAAGGTGATCCACTATTCGGGGCAGGCGGGCAGAGCGAGAAACGCTCGGCTTGAGGGGCTCGAAGATCAATTCCGCGATTTCGCAAATTCGATTAAATCTCAGGACATACTATCCACCACCCGTGACGTGCTACAAGAGTCGAGAGTTCCCTCCGTGATTTTCAATGAGGCCTTCTCAATTGTGGAGGGAAGTAAGCTTTCGGAGTCTCGGCTAAAGCTGGTTTACTGCTACAAGTTGGACTTCGAGGCCATGAAAAATGGAAATTGATTTCCCGCTAACTGGACGACAGCGGAGCCTCACGCCTCGGCGATGGAGATGCAGCGCTGGCCGTGGTGGAGATTCAGGAAGCAGACTTGGCCGTTGGCCTGGGTGACCGCGTGTGTGCCATCCGCATGGAGATATGGAGTACCCGCATCCGAATCGTCGTTCCAGATCCAATGGGGTCCCGCTTTTCGAGCATGGTGTAGTGAAAGCGGGGCCCGAATGTTCGAAAAGCGGGACTGACCCCAGGCCCTATTCGCCACCCGCCTGAGCGAGCCGAAGCGGTGTCGCGCTGGCGCTTGCCACGCGCATCTCTAACGCACTGGCAATGCAGCGGCAGTTCCCAGCCGCTCCGCGCCACGGCGGGCAAGCCCGCCCCAGCCCCAGGCGGTGGCGAGCCACCGCACTCCCCGCGCCATGCCAATCAGGACTTCGCCAAGTTGCCAAGCTCGCTAACGCTCGCTCCGCGTTCAGCGTCGAGCCTGATGGGGCCAGTCCTCCTGACTAACTCATTGCAAGCTATTGGATAGGAATGAGTTTGAAGCCATGCTTTTCGGTCAATGTTTTGAGGGTTTTGAGACGTTTCCGCTCCATTCCTGGGTTGGTCCGGAATGCTTGCGCCTCGTCGTAGCTCCGGCCGTTGGCGATCATCGCATGGATCACCCGGGCGAGTTTGTGGGCGGTGGCCGTGATACCCTCGGCCTTGCCTAACCTGCCTTTCATGCGCCGACAGTATTCCCCCATCCGGCATTTGGCCTTATCCAATCCAAAGGCCGCCAGTCGCAACGCCTCGGCCAGGCGGTTACGCGTCTTGCGCGTACCGCTGCGCAGGACCTTGCCGCCGCTGATCTGGTTGCACGGGCACACCCCGAGCCAGGCGCAGAACCGGTCCGCGCTGCCAAACGACTCCAACAGATTGTCGCGCGGCCCAATCTCGCTCATCAGGGCGGTGAGCACTCCGCTGCCGATGCCGTCGATTTCCAACAGGTCGACGCCATAGTATCTGAAACTCTCCTTGCGGAAGTCCAGGGCAATGGCGTTCTTGCCGGTTTGCTTGCGTTTCCCGCCGGGCCGCCTGGTGGGCTCGGCGGTTGGCACCGCCGCCGGTCCGATGCCGCCGACCAGACCGGCGATTTCCTCGTCCAGGTTGGCGAGGTGGCGGCGGATTTCATCCCACTGGGTCTGGAGTTGACCGAGCACGAAGAGGTATTCGGGACGGTAGTTGCCCTCCAGCGCGGCGAGGATGTCCGCCTCGGAACTCCGGCAGCGGCCGTCGCGCAGAGCGGCCAGAACCTTCGGCTCGCGCTCGCCGGCGAGAATGGCCGTGATGATCGCACGGCCACTCACCCCGTCGATGTCGCTGAAAACATGGTGCAACTTGAGGTTCATTTCGGTTAGAACCTTCTGGATGCGGTGCACATGTCCCGCATTTTCGCGCACAAGGCTGTCGCGGTGCCGGACCAGGTAACGCAGCCGCAGCACATCCTGTGCGGGACGGAAGGACTTCTTGAGCAGTCCGGCGGCGTGGAGTTGCTGGAGCCATTGGGCGTCGCACACGTCGGTCTTTTTGCCGGGCACGCCCTTGACGTGGCGGGCGTTGACCAGGCACACCTCGATGCCGGCCTCCTCTAGCAGGTCGTAGCAGTTGACCCAGTAGTTGCCGGTGCTCTCCATGGCCACGGTGGTCACGGCGCAGGCCAGCAGCCAGTCGCGCAGTTCGCGCAGGCCTCCGGTGAAGCTCGTGAAGGTGCGCACATGCTCCGCGCATCTGCCGGGTGGGACTGCCACGACGATCTCCGTCGCTCCGATGTCGATGCCGCCCGCGTCGGGATTGGCCTCGGTGTTGATCTTATGCTGGGTCTTGCTGGGGCGGTTGCGGTCGTGGCGCTTGCCGCCGCCGCGCCTGCCGTCGGTTTTGCTTGTTTTGGGGCTGTTGATGGTCATTGTCTCTCTCGGGTTGCTTGGTTTGGCGGGAGGGCGGTCGGCGTGAAGAAATTCTGACAATCTCCTGAACGGGGTCGCCGCCTGCAAACCAAGTCAACCTGCGGTGCCACCAATGCTCTATCCGCTTGGACCGCGTCCTTGCTCGCATGCGGGATTTCGCCGCTTTCGCGGACCATCACCAGTGACCTGTCGGACTACACTCCTCGCGCCGCCGCGGATGTAGTAAAGTCCGCCCTGCGCATGCAAGCTGAGTTACTCTCTAACTCTATCAGCCACCCCGCGGTTGTTGCTCGCATGGTAGCAGTTCAGTGGAGTCCCGAAAAGATTAAATGGTTAGATAAATCCCATGCCGCAGGCAGTTTTCGCAGAATATGGCGGAAGGTTTCTTTCTGTGTGTTAGATATTCCTCACTCTCCTGGTTGAGCCAATGCGGTGTTGCGCTGGCGTTTGCGGCAGGTGCGAGGCATCTGAGATGGGTTGTAGCGGCGCCTCTGTGAGCGCCGCTGCGAATGCGATGACGCCTGCGGGTTCCATGGCAGTTCATGGTCTTCGAAATCCATGCCTTAGCGGCGGAGTTGGCCACGCAGCGGATGGCGCTTTTCGTGCTTCACACAAGTGATTTTCACGCCATGGCTGGTTTGGTAGTAGGTGATGAGGTAAGGGAACTTGCGCAACCGCGCCCGCCGCAGACTGCGTGCTTCATTGATAAAAGCAAACTGAGCCGGGTTTTCGGCTATT
>WBXE01000153.1 GCA_008932955.1 Verrucomicrobiota bacterium | reverse complement strand
TAAAGATTGGTTTTCTACAGAAGGTAACAAAGGAAACGAAGGGAGAGGATTCTTTGTTGCCTTCGTTTCCTTCTGTTCAAATCCAGCTTGCGTGGTTTCGATTTCATCTGTGGCTTGTTTTTGGTGGTTGTTGGTCCAGGAATCTGGGCGCCTCAGTCTGCCAAATAATTCATAACTCTTTCATTATCTGCGTAATCCGTGTAACCTGTGGTTCCTGTTTTCCTTTCTAGGATGAGTCGCGCAGTCGGGGGGGGCGGCGGGGCGGTAAGCAGCAATGCGCCGCCACTCTGGCACGATCCCGCTAGCCCAAATGGTAGAAGGTCCCCTAGCACCCGCACATGGCGCCGGGCGCTAGTCCTCCTTGGCCAGGGCCGGCAAGTTGACGCGGACTTGCCTGCCATCGCGGAAAATCTGCAAGCTGGTGCGTTGTATGGAGGCGGAGGCGGCCAGGTGGAGGAGCAACTCGTTGGCGTCGGAGATTTGGGCCTGATTGACGGCGAGGACCAGATCGCCCGCGCGGATCCGGCCATCGGCCAGCGATTGGGCAGCGACCTGGGTGATCACCGCGCCGCGAAAGCCGCGGAGCTGTTCGGTCGGGGATAGATCGCGGGCGACGATGCCGATGCGTTGCAAAACCTGGTTCGGATCGCGGCTGCCTCCGGGCGTCTTGCCATCGTCGGTTTGGCCGGCCTGTGCGTCTACGGGGGTGCTTTCGGCGATGGCGGCCTTGATTTCGAGGGTTTCGCTGCGGCGCCAGATTTTGAGGGTGGCCGTCTGGCCGGCGCGGCTGCGTTGGACCAGGCCGATGAGTTGGGAGGTTGAGTGAATGGTTTCGCCGTTGTAGCTAAGGACGACATCCCAGGGTTGGATGCCGGCGGTGGCGGCCGGCGAACCGGGGGAAATTCCCAACACAGCCACTCCGCTGTCGCCGTCGAAATGGATGGCCGAGCGCACGGCTGGATCGAGGTCGCGCATCTGGACGCCGAGGAATCCGCGCAATGGCCGCCCACGCTCCAATATCTGAAACAGCGCGTCCTTCACGTCGTTGGACGGAATCGAGAAACCCACGCCCTGGAAGCCCGGGTTTTCCTTATCCTTGGAATAAATCGCGGCGTTGATGCCGATGATTTCGCCGTGCAGGTTCACCAGCGGTCCGCCCGAATTGCCGGGGTTGATGGCGGCATCGGTCTGAAACAAGTCGCGCTGGTTATCGGAGAGCGAGCGTTCCCTGGCCGAGATGATGCCTTGGGTGACGGTTTCCCCGAGGCCGAAGGGGTTGCCGATGGCAAACACCATCTGTCCGACCCGCACCTGTGAGGAATCGCCTAGTTTCAACGGTGAAAATGGCGGAGCTCCGTCGATCTTGAGCACCGCAATGTCCAGCAAACTGTCCTCACCCACCAGCGTGGCCGGATACGTCTTGCCATTGTGCAGCGTCACATGAATCTTTTGCTGACCCGCAATCACATGGTGGTTGGTGATGGCGTGGCCTTCCTTGGTGACGATCACCCCGGAACCTTGGCCTTGGGTCGGAAACCGCCGGATTTGCGTGCGGCCCCAGCCGTCCATCATGCGTTCGGTGCGCACTCCCACCGTGTCGATGCTGATGACCGAGGGCACCACCGCCTCGGTAACGCGGGCATACTCGTCATTGAGCCGGGTGAGCAGCTCGGTATCCTTGAGGTTGAGCGGGGCCTGATCCGGGAGGGTGAAATGCTCCGGCCGGAAGTGGCCGGTAGGGGGTGCTAGGCCAGGGATAAGCTCACGCCAAGTCCCGCCGCTGCGCCAGACGCGCAGCCCCGAGACGGTGAGAAAGGCCACCGCAAACACGGTGAGCAAGGCCAGCAAGCGACGAAGTCCGGGATTCATAGGGGGCAGAACGCAGGCAAGGTGGACTCGATTCCCGCCGATTCCAAGCCTGAATGGAGGCGGGCGGTGGAGTGGGCGTCACATGAAGGTTTTTCGGGATGATTCGTGACGAATTTTACCACTGATGTACTGATTGCCACTGAAATTACTGCAATATGATAAAATTTTCTTCTCAGTATCATCAGTGGTAATCAGTGTTTCAGTGGTTTCTTTGCCACGATTCATCGCAGCGTTGTGGTTTTTCGATCCGGTCCGCCGTGGCTCGACGTGCCATGCGGGCGGGGGATTCTTCCATCACCTTTTCTTGCGCAGGCGTTTGCCCGACAGGCGGGCGGCGATGAGGTTCGGGCAGCGGCCGTAGTTGCGCAACTGCTCGCAGGTGGCCTCGATTTTGAGTGACTGGCGGATCGGTTCGAAGCCGAGTTGGCGGGTCATGCCGGCGGTGAGGCTGTCGAGTTGCAGGTCCTCAAACTCGACCACCCGTCCGCAATCGATGCATACCAAGTGATTGTGTGCCGGTTTATCCAGAAAGTTTGGATCATAGGTGGTTTGATCATCGCCGAGATCGATTTCGCGCAACAGTGCCGCCTCGACCAGCAAGCTGAGTGTCCGGTAGACCGTGGCGCGCGAGGTGTTGGTCGCGCTGGTGCATACCCGCTCATACAACTCCTCCGCCGAAAAATGCTCATCCTTGGAAAACACCGCCGCCACAATCCTCTCGCGTTGTGCCGTGCGCCGCAATCCTTTGCGGCGGATGAAGTCGTCGAGTCGTGCTTGCACCGTGGCGTCCATCGCCGGACCCTAGCAGCCACGAGTCGCCCCGCAAAGAACAATGCGTGCCACAGTCCAGCGCCCCCACCAGCCATGTGCCTCAAGCTAAGGAATTTTGAAGATGGTTCGTGACGAATTTTACCACTGCGGCACTGATTGCCACTGAAATCTGCGGAAGACGCAAGACTGGAAGACACAAGACACAAGACCCAAGACGAGGTAAGAGAGCGCAGCGCTTCTACATCGGCTCTTCTCTTGCGTCTTGGGTCTTGCCGTCTTGAGTCTTCTCCTCAGGTTTCTTTGCCTCAATTGACCGGAACTGGGTGGTTTTTCGCCTCGATTCGCCTTAACTCGACGCGCATGCCCTAGCCGCGATTACTGCTTGGCCTTGTCGAAGGCGGCGTCGAAGGCGATGTTGCTCGACGGGAAGTCCACACTGCGGACAAAGGCGGAAGCCTCCGTTGCGCCATGCACGCGGTCCATGCGAATGTCTTCCCACTCCACCGAGAGCGGGCCGCGATAGCCGGTATCGTTGAGTGCGACAATGATATCTTCAAACTCGATATCCCCGTGACCCAGCGAGCGAAAATCCCAGAACCGGCGGGAATCACCAAAATCAGTGTGGCCACCGAACACGCCGACGCTCCCATCCCCGTGGCTCCACCACGCGTCTTTCATGTGAACGTGGAAGATGCGCTCGGAAAACTCGCGAATGAATTTCACGTAATCCACGCCTTGATAGCCAAGGTGGGATGGATCGTAGTTGAAGCCGAAGCGCTTGTGGTTGCCCACGGCGGCTAGTGCGCGCTTGGCTGAGACGATGTCGAAGGCGATTTCGGTGGGGTGCACTTCCAAGGCGAAGTTCACGTCGAGCTTGTCGAATGCATCAAGGATCGGGAGCCAGCGCTTGGCAAAATCCGCGAAGCCCTTGGCGTAATACGCCTGTGTGGTGGGCGGAAACCCATAGATCGAATGCCAGATAGATGAACCGGTGAATCCGTTGACCACCGCCGGAAACTCATCCTTGCCCTTGCGGCCGGGCTTGGCATTGAAGAACGCGCGGGCGGCCTTGCCGGTGGCGATCATCTGCTTTGCCGCGCGCTTGCGCACGCCCTCGGGGCTGCCATCGCCCCAGATTGCGGGCGAGAGGATCGCCTGGTGGCGCTCGTCTATCAAATCGCACACCGCTTGGCCGACCAGATGGTTGGAAATGGCGTAGCAGGTGAGTCCGTGATCGGCTAGCAACTCCCATTTCTCCTTGACGTAGGACTTTTTGGCGAGGGCGGCATCCACATCGAAGTGGTCGCCCCAGCACGCGAGTTCGAGGCCGTCATATCCCATCTCGCAGGCGAGCGGAGCGAGTTGCTCGAGTGGCAGATCGGCCCATTGGCCGGTGAAAAGTGTGACGGGACGTGGCATAATGGATAGACGTTGAGGTTGGAGACGGCGGATTTTATGCAAACCGGTGGCTGAACTAAAGAAAAAACTCCGCCTCAGACAAGAATGCTGCGCCGCACTTGCGCCTCCCACAAGTCGCGCAGGCGGGGTCCTAAGCGAGGTGGTCCCAGCCACCTCTCGCCAACCCGCGCCACCGCCACCGGCCCGCGCGTAGCGGAGGTGACGAATACCTCGTCAGCCAAATTCAGCTCAGCCCGCCGCAGCGCCACCTCCGCGCAGTCCATCCCATCGCGTGCCGCGAGTTCGAGCAGCACGCCGCGGGTGATGCCCGCCAGGCAGCCGGACGCCAGCGGTGGGGTGGCCACCGCTCCATTTCTGACGATAAAGACATTGCTAGTGGCGGCCTCGCACAACTCGCCAGCGGTGTTGAAGAACAAACTTTCATCAAAGCCGCCGCGTCGTGCACGATCGAGGGCCAGCAAGTTTTCGGCGTAGGCTGCGCATTTCAGGCCGACGAGTGCTCCGTGTTCATTGCGCGGCCACGGGGCGATATCCAGCGCGAGACTGGCGGGGGCCTCGGCTAAGGGCGCGGCGCTCAGCCACACCAGGCGATCCGCGCCGCTGGCCAAATCCGCCAGTGCGCCGGTGCCTGCGGTGACGGTTAGACGGAGGCGTGCCGGTCCGCTCGCGAGGCCTGCCCGCTGCAACAGCTGCGCCATTACCGCTGGCAAATCTGCGAATTGCTGTTGTGGGGGCGGCCATCCCCATTGCGCGCAACCTGCGGCGAGTCGCGCGAGGTGGCGCTCGCAAAATACCGCCCTGCCATCCATTCCTAGCAACGTTTCAAACAAGCCCAAGCCGAGCAAGCTGCCACGATCCAGCGGTGCCGCAGGAAACTCCCTTGCCGCCAGCCACTCACCGTTGCACCAGAATGAGCTCATCGGCGCCGAGCCTATCCGCAGTCCCCGGATATGTAAACCCCGTTGGTTTGACAGCTCCAGCTTTCAAGCATAACCTCGCGGCGTGCCCGAATCACACTCCATGCGTATTGTTATTTTTCTCGCCGGATTGATCATTCTCACCCTCGGTGCCGTCGCCATGTGCCTAATGGAAAAACCCGCGGCGTACGGCTTTCTGAACGGGGCGCTGACCCTCGGCGGCGGCCTGCTAATTTGCGGCTTGTTTGCACTGCGCAGCCGTTGGCACGGTATCTTTGGTGCTGGCGTCATGGCGCTGCTGGGGGCCTTCAGCGGCCTCGGCAACCTCGCCGCGTTGCCAGGTTGTTTGTTGGCTAGCGGCCCGCTGAGGCCAGCACCCGTGTTGGAATCCGTGGTGGCGCTCACCTGCATCCTGCTGTTCATCGGGATCGTCCGCGCCTTGTCCGCGGAACAAAAACGCAAGCTGCTGACCGCGACGCACGATACATAGAACGCCAAAAAACTTGCTGGCCAACACCGGGGCTGTTCGCTCCCACTGCGCACCCGCGCCGCCGAGTAGCCCACCTCATTCTGTGGACACATCCCGTGCTGGTAGATGATTATTGAAAAAATCATCTTTTTCTATTGCGCTCTCCGCTGAAAGTGGCATTTTCGTGCCTTGAGCGTTTTTTTGAGTATAATTACTTAATGAATTATACTTACCATTCTCACTTAACCCATCAATCCAGAAGCGTTTCCAATGAAACCCCGCCATTTCGCCCTCGCCCCGTTGCTGCTGCCGTCGCTGCGTGCTGCCGAGTCCTTCCCGCTGCCGGAAGGCGCGCGCCTGGATTACGGCTATCAGCTTTACCAGGAGGACGCCCAACGCATCCGCGTCGAATCGTCGTATCTGAAGGGTCAGATCGACCTCAATGCC
>WBXE01000152.1 GCA_008932955.1 Verrucomicrobiota bacterium | reverse complement strand
GTTCTCCAAGTGATAGAGCAAGGTGGGGCCGGCATGCCAGGGCATGTTGGTGGATTTATCGACGATGTTGTCGCCATTGAGGGCGGAAATCGGGATGAAGGTAATTTCGACGATATTGTCGAGGCGCGACACAAACTCGCGGAAATCCTCGACGATTTGCTTGTAAACGTCCTCGCTGAAGTCGACCAGATCCATCTTGTTGACGGCGACGACCAGGTGCTGGATGCGCAACAAGTTGGCCACAAAGCTATGGCGTTTGGTTTGCTCGATGACACCTTTGCGGGCGTCGATGAGGATGATGGCCAGATTGGCGGTGGAGGCACCGGTGACCATATTGCGGGTGTATTGAATGTGGCCCGGCGTATCGGCGATGATGAACTTGCGTTTGGGCGTGGCAAAATAGCGATAGGCCACGTCGATGGTGATACCTTGTTCGCGCTCGGCCTTGAGCCCGTCGGTGAGCAGGGCGAGATTGACGTTGCCGTCGCCGCGGCGGCGCGATGATTCCTCCATCGCTTCGAGTTGGTCCTCGAAAATGGATTTTGAATCGTAAAGCAAGCGGCCGATGAGGGTGGATTTGCCGTCATCGACGGAACCGGCAGTGGTGAATCTTAATAGGTCCATGGGGGAAAAGCTGAAAGTTGAGAGTTGGGAATTGGAGATCAAGATGCCGCAAGAGCGATGGCAGCTTGCCACTCCTGTTCTAGGCGGAGCGTGGCGGTGGCGGTGGCGAGAAGGGCAAGGTCCAATGGAGTTTGGTTGATCACCCCGGCGATGTCCCGCAAGTGCTTTTGATGAGCGCCTTCACGGAAAAACTCGAGTTTGTGCAGGATGACGTATTCGGGAGGGGCTAGGGATATTTGGCCGGCCGGGGTTTCCACGCGTTGCTGGTGTTGCATGGCCCACTGGAGATAAGGGTGGTTTTGTGATGGGTAGATATCGGCTTTGAGTCCAGTGGCGTGATGAATGATGTTGAAGTGGCCGCGAGAGGTGCGGCGGCATTCAACGGCGATGACATCGGTGGGAGGCAAATAGAAATCCGCTTCAGGAAACAACTGCGGGAAAATTTCGATTTGCGAGGGAGCCGGGAAAACTGCTAGATCGATATCGAGCGTATTGCGGGGTTCCCCGTAGATAGCAGTGGCGACGGCTCCTGACACGAGGTAAGGAACACCAGCGGCCTCGAGTGGGGCCACAAAGATTGCGATGAGGTCAGGGTCTTGCATGCAGCCAGACGCGGGCTAGTTTGGTTTCTATCTGAGCTGGCGAGTCTTGCGGGAAACGCAGGCGCAGACCCGTGCGTTTGAGTTCCCGTGCGTTGCGCACAGTTGCGGCGAGGAGCTGGTACTTTTCAGCAAGAGACATCCTTTTCCAAGCCGCGATCTGGAGGGGAGATGGCAGGTCCATGAGCAAAATCCTAGTTAGCGTTGAAACTCGTCCGCTTGGCAGCAAGCTCCTGACACCCAGTCAGAAATAGCCCTCCTTCTTGCGGTCTTCCATCGCGGTTTCGGAGCGTTTGTCGTCGGAGCGGGTGCCGCGTTCGGTTTGGCGCGCGGCCGCCACTTCCGCGATGACCGCGTCGAGGGTGGCGGCGGTGGATTCGACCGCGCCGGTGCAGGTGGCGTCGCCGATGGTACGGAAACGCACGACCCGGGAGCTAACCGTTTCGTGGCTCTGAGGTTTGAGGAATTCGGTGACGGCGAGCAACATGCCGTTGCGCTCAAACACCTCGCGTTCGTGAGCGAAATAGATCGATGGCAGCGGGATTTTCTCGCGCTTAAGGTACATCCACACGTCCATCTCGGTAAAATTGGAAAGCGGGAAAATCCGGAAATGTTCGCCGGGGTTTTTGCGGCCGTTGAACAGGTTCCAGAGCTCCGGGCGCTGGTTCTTGGGGTCCCACTGGCCAAAATCATCCCGGTGTGAAAAAAACCGCTCTTTGGCGCGGGCTTTCTCCTCATCGCGGCGGCCACCACCCAGGCAGGCGTCATATTGATTTTGCTCGATGGTGTCGAGCAAGGTGATGGTTTGCAATTTATTGCGTGAGGCCGCCGCGCCCTTCTCTTCCACCGCGCGCCCGCTGTCGATGGACTCCTGCACCGAGCCGACGACGAGCCGCGCCGCCGTGAGACTGACGAACTCATCCCGATAGGCCATGGTCTCGGGAAAATTGTGACCGGTATCGACGTGGACGAGCGGAAAGGGCATGCGGGCCGGCCAGAACGCCTTGCGGGCCAGCCACGCCATCACAATGGAATCCTTGCCTCCCGAAAACAATAGCGCGGGGTTTTCAAACTGGGCGGCGGTTTCCCGCAGTACGAAGATCGCCTCAGCTTCAAGCTGATCGAGGTGACTGAATTGGTAATTGGGCATGATTCTAAAAACAAAACTGGCGGAAATTCGCGCAGTAAAACCACCGCGACACGGCCCATTCTAGGGCTCCAGCCACTTTAGGTCAACGAATTATTAGTTAATACGGCTATTTTGTATTGTATCTTTGTTTCCAGTAAGTTACAAAGACTTATCGAGGATTATGCGGCCATTGATGGCTTCGATCAGCTCGAAAGCGGCATCCTCGATTGAGGAGGTTTCGGTGTTGAGGACGAGAGCGGGATGTTGCGGAGGCTCAAACGAGCCATCCTTGCCGGTGAAATGGGCGATTTCACCGCGGGCGGCCTTGGCGTAGAGGCCTTTGACGTCGCGTTGTTCACAAGTGGTGTAGCTGGCCTCGACATAGACCTCGAACAAATCCTCCTCGCCGAGGATCCCGCGCACGAGGTCGCGGAGTTCGCCGCGCGGGGTGATGGCCGAAACAAAGGTAATGATCCCTTGTGAAACGAAAACCTTGGCCACCTCCGCAATCCGGCGAACGTTCTCCATGCGAGCCTCGTCATTGAAACCAAGGTCCGCGTTCAAGCCGCTGCGCAGATTGTCGCCATCCAGAATGACGGTGACCCGCCCCTGCTCATGCAAGACACGCTCGGCGGCATTGGCGATGGTCGACTTGCCGGAGCCGGAGAGCCCGCAGAGCCAAACCACTAGACCGCGCTGGCACAGTTGAACTTGCTTGTCATGGCGATTGAGAAACCGGTGGAATTCAGGATGGATATGCATAAGGGGGCGCTGTGGAGGGGAGAGTCAAAAAAAAGTCGGAAATCAGCCGAATTCTAGCGGCGTGTCTATAACCGCCGCTGCCCATGAGCCGCCTATTTGGCAAGCGCCATCGCATTGGCATCGGCGCTCACAGAGCGCCGCTCCAAGCCATCTCACGCGCCATTGCCGATGGAAAACACCTTGAAGCCTTGGCTTCTGAGGTCGGCCGCAGGCAAAATGTCCCGCCCATCAAAAACACAGGCGGGCTTGAGCATCTGCTGATGAATGCGCCCCAAATCCAACGTTCGGAACTCGTCCCACTCCGTTAGAGCGACAAGCGCATGAGACTTGTCTGCAACCGCGTAAGGATCACTGCAAATTTCCACCTGCGAGTCCAGAACGTCTTGGGTCACGCCATCGTCCAGCAAGTTTTGATAGATAGTGGCGGCATCGACCTTCGGGTCATAGATAGCGAGGTGGGCGCGTTCATGCAGCAGGTCGCGGCAGACGCGGATGGCGGGGCTCTCGCGGGTGTCGTTGGTATCTTTCTTGAAGGCGAAACCCAGAATACCGATGCGCTTGCCATTGAGCGTATTGAACAAGGTGCGGACAATTTCCCCGACGAAGCGCGACTTCTGCCAATCGTTGATCCGCAGCACCTGATCCCAGTATTGGGCGACCTCCGGCAACCCGAACGATTCGCTCAGATACACCAAGTTGAGCAGGTCTTTTTGAAAACAGGACCCCCCAAACCCGACCGACGCTTTGAGGAACTTGGGGCCGATGCGCGAATCCATGCCGATGGCGTGCGCCACCTCCTGCACATCCGCACCGGTCTTCTCACACAGCGCGGCGATCGAGTTGATAGATGAAATGCGCTGGGCCAGAAAGGCATTGGCGACGAGTTTGGACAACTCCGAGGACCACAGGTTAGAGGTGAGGATGCGTTCACGCGGCACCCAGTTGGCGTAAACCGCCACCAAGGCATCAATCGCCGCCTTGCCGGACGGAGTATTTTCCCCACCGATGAGAATGCGGTCAGGGCATTCGAGGTCCTCGACGGCCGTGCCTTCAGCGAGAAACTCCGGATTGGAGAGCACTTCAAAGGTGGCGTTAGACGTGGTGTTCGCCTCCAAGATGGTCTTGATCGCGCTGGCCGTGCGCACCGGAATGGTGCTCTTCTCCACGATGATTTTGTGCCCCTCAGAAACTTCCGCGATCAACCGGGCCGCCGCCTCGACGTAGCGCAGATCCGCCGCCCGACCGCTGCCAATGCCGTAGGTCTTGGTGGGAGTGCCGACCGACACGAAGACCAAATCGGCCGCGGCGATGGCCGCGCGGATGTCGGTGGTGAAATGGAGGTTGCGGCCACGGGCAGAGGCGACGACTGCGTCGAGACCGGGTTCGTAAATCGGCAAGGTGGCGGAGTTCCACGCCGCTATGCGCTGGGTATTGAAGTCTGCCACATGCACCTGAATGTGCGGGCATTTCGCGGCGATGATTGCCATGGTCGGCCCGCCGACATAGCCGGCCCCGAGACAACAGATGGTTTTGATAGGTCGATTGGGCATTAGGTAATCTGCTTATTGAGTGAGTCTGTCGCGCAACATATGGAAAACAAACAGCGAATTAAAAACCAGGTAGCGGCGCAGCAGGCGCCGAGGTTCCATGCACAGCCGATACAGCCATTCGAACCCCAAGCGTTGGATGGGCACCGGGGCCTGGCGCACCTCCCCGGCGTGAAATGCGAAAGCCGCCCCTATCCCAAAATAAACCCCGGCCGGCAAGCGGTCCTTGTGCGCGGCAATCCAATACTCCTGGCGCGGACACCCCAGGCCAACCCAGATGAGATTGGCACCGGACTCGCGGATCTTGTCACAGATACGCGCAAACTCGTCCGCTGGCCATTCGCCAAAGGGCGGCGCATGCGTGCCGGCAATGATCACTCCGGGATATCGCCCCGCAAACTCGTCCCTTAGCTTGGTCAGCGTGCTGGCTTTTCCGCCTAGCAAGAAATGCCGCAACTCCCCCACCCCGGCGCTGGCCTTGAGGGTTTCCAGCATCAAAGTCGGACCGTATACCCGATCCGTTAGTTTTGACTCCCGGCTCAACCGCGAGTTCACCGCCCATACCAAGGGCATGCCATCGGGGCAGATGAGGTCGAAGCGCTCCATGGCCTGGCCAAATGCCCGGTCGCTGCGCGCCAGCGCCGCCACATGGGTGTTAGCCGCTTCCACCGCGTAAACGCCTGTCCCGGCCAGCGCCCGCTCCAGCACCCACGCCACCGCCCCCGCATAGTCGGTCGCGGCGATCGGCAAGCCAATGACTGGGATGTGTATCATAACGGGAATGCGCCATAAGACATAAGACCGCTTCGCTCCAAGACAGAAGACCGCTGCGCTGCAAGACAAGAGCAGAGCCCTTGGGCGGCGCATGGCACCTCTTGTTCCAGTCTTCTGTCTTCTGTCTTCTCCTCTTCTATCTTTTTCACACCCGGCAGAACGGTTCCACGGCGCGCAGCATGGGGTTGGCGGCCAGCGCCTCCGCCCGTTGCCGCGGCTCACCAAACAGATAGAGCGCGTAACCGCCGTAACCGCCCCCGCAGTATTTGTGGGCCAGCGCCCCGGCGATCACCGGCAACGCCTCCATCCCTTCATCCAACTGTGTTTGATGATAGAGTGACATCCCTGCCGCCAACCGCTCCGCATCGGCATGCAGCGCGCCATCACGAGCGACGCGCGCCGCCTCGGCGATGCGGCCGTAATCCCGCGGCTGATTGACCACCCCGGGGGTATCGTGGCTTTTGC
>WBXE01000151.1 GCA_008932955.1 Verrucomicrobiota bacterium | reverse complement strand
GTTAGAATGCACGTCTGTGTGCCCACGGTGATGGTTGCGCTGCGGGTGGCGGCATTCGGGTTTGCAGCGCAAGTGACCGTCACGGTGGCGCTGCCGCTGCCCGACGCCGGACTAACCGCCGCCCACGTTTGATTGCTCGACGCGCTCCAAGTGGTGTTGGAGGTCACCGCGAGCGAGGCGGTTGAGTTTGCGGGATAGGCGGCACTGGCGGTGGCGGGGATAGTCGTCACAGCGGGCGCGGCGGCTTGGGTTAGAATGCACGTCTGTGTGCCCACGGTGATGGTTGCGCTGCGGGTGGCGGCATTCGGGTTTGCAGCGCAAGTGACCGTCACGGTGGCGTTGCCGCTGCCCGACGCCGGACTCACCACTGCCCAGACCTGGTCGCTTGACACGCTCCAGCCAACGGAGCCGGTGTCGGTTACTGCGATGGCTGCGGTGGAATTGGCGGCATAGCTGGCGCTCGCGGTGGCCGTGATCGATGGCGTGGAGTTGGTGATGGTCCAATCATTAAACAACATCCAGTTGTTGCCAGGGGTGGCGGCGGTGGTGATATACCAGCGCGCCGAGAGCGAGCCGAAGGTGCGGGCGGCGGCGTTAGTCCCGGTGGTGGGACGCCGGGTGAACTGCGTGCCACCGGCCACCTGCACCCCGCTGACCGTCGCCGTCCAAGTGTTGGTCTGGTAATTGACGCGCATGGTCACCTCGACCACCTTGCCGTAGAGCGAGGACAGGCTCAGGCCGGTGTCGGTATAGGGTGAATCAGTGCTGGTGGTATTGAAATCGTTGGCGTCGTAGCGGAACAACTTGCTTTGAGTTAGATCGAAAGTCAGCCCGCCGAGCACCTTGTCGTCCCAGTTATACACCAGCAATTCGAAATCGTCGGAGTGGCCGTTAGTGGATTGGGTGAGACCGATCTGGCAATAGAAGTCGATGACCGGCAAGCCGCCGGGTTGGGCATCGACCTTGCGGGCGACGCGGATGAACTGGGTGGTGCTGGGCAGCGCGGTGGTTCCGAGGTAGCCGAGCGCGGCGGTCTGGCCCAATTCGAGCACCAGGCTGCTATCGATGCCGGCAAATGGATAATAAGTCGCAATATTGCCAGGGGTCGGGCTCGCCACCATCGCCCAGTTGTCGGTGCCGACCAGTTTGGGCGAGGCCACGGTGCCCACCCCTGCCGCGAACGGCGGCGCGTCGGTCGTTTCAAAGCCCGTTTTATACAAAACGCCGCCCTTCGCTGTTAGAGAGGTGGCGGCGAGGATCAGGATGACAACGTGGAAGTAGCGCGGAAGGGCGAACAGGCAAGCTGGCTGGCTGGACATGGATTGGCGGATGGATTGGCAGCGGAAAGCAAAAAAGCGGCCCGGACAGTTCGGACAGTCCGGACCGCTTCAGCGTATAATTGGTCTGCTACAAATCAATCCCGATCACTCAGGGCGTGGCGGGGATGGAGGCATACTCGGCAGCGGTGAGCCTGCCATCGTGATTGGCGTCGGCCGTGACGAACAGGCCACCGGCGGTGAATGCGGAAATGTGGCTGGCGCAAGCGGCCAGGGAAAATTCCCAACCATCCACGAAGCCGTCCTTGTTTTTATCGGCATCGGCGAACCCAGGCAGCGGCAGCGAGGTGATCGTCGGAGGTACCGTTGGAGCTGCCGTGGGAGGCGTCACGGTAGGTATTGAGGCATACTCAGTGGAAGCGAGTTTGCCGTCATTATTGGCGTCGGCTTTGAGGAACAAGTCGCGGGCGACGAGTGCCGGAATGTGGCTGATGCAGGCGACCACGGCGAATTCCGCAGGGCCCACGAAGCCATCCTTATTCACGTCGGCAACGGCAAGCGCGGGCAGCGCCAGCTGGACTGGTGGAGCCGGCGGCTGCGCCGGATTTTCCTTGACCGGCCATTCGTCGGGCGTGACGCCGTTGTCGTCGTTGCTGTCGAGATGGGCGAACATTGCGGCGATTTGATCGGCGGTAGGCGCTACGGCTGGCACCACGGTTGCCGATGGCGGCACCGGGAGTGAGGTGATGAAGGCGGAGAATTCGTCGAGGCTGATGATTCCGTCCTTGTTGGCATCCACGCTGGAGAAGAAAGGCGGTGGCATGGCTGGCGGCATGGGCGGCATGGCCGGTGGTGTCGGCGGTGTCGGGCAGGGAGCCAGGAACTCTGCCAGGCTGATTTTGCCGTCATGGTTGGTATCAAGGAAGGCGAACAGTCCGGGAGCTGGCACGGCGCTCGCCAGAACCATGACGGTGATTTCATAGGTGGACAGGAACCCGTCGGCGTTCGTGTCGGCCGCGTTGAAGCGGTCCGTGCGGATCTTGGTGACTTCGGTGAAGGCGGCCTTGCGGGCGAGTTCAAGTTCGGCAGGCGAAAGCTTGCCATCTCCGTTGGTATCCCACTTGGCGAGGAGGGCGTCTTTCGCCCGATCGGCGAGCCCCTTGCGGGCACCTTCGCGTTCTTCGGCGGAGAGCACTCCGTCATTATTGATGTCGTAGGGCTTGAGGAACTCGGGCAGGGTGCCGTCGCCGAAGCTACGGCCGGTTTGAGCCTTGACTGACATGCCGGTGGCAAGAAATGCCCAGGCAAGAAGCGCGATGGTTGGTTTCATGATGGTTGTGTGTGGGTGGACCTGATGCGGTCCCGGGAGTTGTCGGGCGGCTGCCCGCTGAGGCCTGAGGCCGGCGCGGACAGGTGGCTTACATGGTTGGAGACGCAGCGGAAGCTCAGTGGTTACAAAATTACCGGAAAAACTTCACTCGTCCCCGGTTATGGCGTGGGTGACCTTGGTGGCGGGAGTGGTTGCTGCGGGCGTGGTGGCATCGGCCGCCGGGGCGGTGGTGACGGCTGCCGCGCTGCCGCCCACCGCGGGCGTGCCGTTGTTCAACTGCGAGGAGATGTTGCCGAGATATTCAGACCACCAGGCGCTGCTTTCATTGGAATCCTGCAGATAGGCGGCGACTTGGGCGGCGGAGAGTTCGGCGAGGAGGGTTTGTTGGGAGTTGGCGGCGGGGGATTTCACGGCGCTGCCGTCCACCAGCATGCCGGGCACAAAGCTTGGCGAGGTGCTGGCCAAGGCTTGAAACACCCGTTGTTGCTGGTCGGGCGCCAGACCTAACAAAGGAATCAAACGCGCCAGTTCGTGGTTGGCGTCGCGCTCGACCCTTTCGGCGCGGTGTTCCAATTCGGCGTGCGACAGGGGCTCGTGGCTGACACCGGCCGCTGCTTGGTTAGGCAGCGGGTGGTTCCGCGGGATGAAGGCCGGCGGTTCTTGGGCGCGGGTTGCAGGCGTTGTCTGAGGCGTGGCCCGGCGGTGGGCGGGCGCGGTGTCGGCGGACGCTTCCGGCGCGGCGGCGCTGCACCCGGGCAGACTGGCGGCATACGCCGTCCCCTGTGGCTCGTCTTGGCGGAACACCACCATCGCAATAGCCAGCGCGAACAGGCAAGCGGCGAGAATCGTCCAATTGTATTTCCTAGCCATGGGTTTGTTAGTTTTCAG
The DNA here is from genome assembly GCA_008932955.1 of Verrucomicrobiota bacterium. Classification (GTDB taxonomy): domain Bacteria; phylum Verrucomicrobiota; class Verrucomicrobiia; order Verrucomicrobiales; family Akkermansiaceae; genus Luteolibacter. Next base: position 2,423 of record WBXE01000151.1, on the reverse strand, counting down.
AGGTCCGGTGGTGGCAGTGCGGGGTCTTTGAGCAGGGGGGCGAAGCGGGTTTTGATGTCCTGGCGCAAGCGCAGACTCATGCGCTCCAGCGCCGGCACTTGGTCGGGCCGCAGATGCGGGCGCAATTCATCGTGGACTCGGAGCACTTGCAGGTGCAACTGAAATAAGGCCCGCTCGCGGTCGAGATCCATTTTGCGCGACGCCTCCTGCAGAACCGGCCGGATTTTCTGCTGCTGCCCGGCGGTGAGTTGCAATTCCTGGGAGAGGGTGACCATTGCCCGGTCCGTCCAGTGGGTGGCGGCGTCGGCAGCATTGTTAGGCCCTGAGGAAATCTCGACGGGAGCCTTGCGGACATCGTGGCCGTACCATCCCAAGGCGATGCCGCTGGCCAGAATCACCAGCAAGGCGAGTGCCACTTTTCCACGTTGGAGGTTGCGGTTCATCGGGCTTTAGAGAGGGGGAACTTCCAGTGTTGGTGCCGGCAGGTCAAGCCGAAATTGGGCTTTGTGGCAGATGACAAAGCCGCCGAGCGCCACCGCGACGGCCGCCGTCGCCAGCGCCAAGCGCCATGACCAGCGCTGCCAGAGTAATTCGAGAAACTCCCGCCGCGCCTGCATGGCCCGCGCCACCACCCGCGCCACCAAACCCGCCGGGGCATGCCCACAAACGGGTGGCGGAGGGGTGAGGACCTGCGTTTGCCGTGCTGCGGCGGCGAAGCGTTGCCATTGTTCTTCCGGAGTGATCGGCTTCACGGCGCGGCCTTCCTTTCCATGGTTGCGAGCCGCTCGCCCAGATGCCGCCGGGCCCGCATGGCGGTGACCTTGACCTTCGACTCGCCCCAGCCGGTCAATTCGGCCACCTCCCGCACCGGGCGTTGCTCCAGATCCAACAGCCGGATGACGATCCGCTCGCGCTCGTTGAGGCCGGACATGAGTTTTTCCAACACCGCGAGGGTTTCCCGGCTGCCGGCGGCTTGCGCTGGCGCGTCTTCCTGGAGCATTTGGCTGACGAAGGTGGCCTCTTCGGCATTGAGTTCGGCATAGCTGAGCACCCGTCGTGAGCGCAGGCTGCGCAAGCGGTCGCGGCAGTGATTGACCGCGATGCGCGCCACCCAATGGTCGAACAGGTCGTGTTCGATCCGGTATTGGTCGATTTTGGTGAAAACTTTCATGAATACCTCCTGCACATCGTCATCGTCGTCGCTGCGGTTGGGCAAGTGCGAGCGCACGATGCGGATGACTTGCGGGTACAGCGCATCGACCAGCCGGCGTGCGGCGGGTTCGTCTCCTTGCTTGACCAATGCGATTTCATGGCCCCAAGTGGATCCTACGGGTTTCTCCACAATTTGATTCCACGTCTGGAGACGTTTGGCCGCGGGTCTTGGTTACAACGGATCGTGCGGGCATCCGGATTGGATGCCGGAAAAGTGGAAATTCGGGCTTGGTGGCGAATCATAAAGTCAATCCCCCGGCCGCAAGCCGGAGCTGCTTCCTCAGCGAAGCCAGGCGGCGGCGTGCTTGGCAAAATAAGTTAGGATCATATCGGCCCCGGCGCGTTTGATGCCGGTGAGGCTTTCGAGGACGATGGCCCTCTCGTCGAGCCAACCGCCGGCGGCGGCGCTCTTGAGCATGATGTACTCGCCGCTGACCTGATAGGCGGCCACCGGCAGGGTGGAGGTGTCGCGGACCTTGGCGATGATGTCGAGATAAGGACCGGCTGGCTTGACCATGAGCATGTCGGCACCCTCGGCTTCATCCAACAAGGTTTCGCGGATGGCCTCGCGGGAGTTGGCCGGATCCATCTGATACGTTTTTTTATCGCCGTCCTTGGGCGCGGAATCCAGCGCGCCGCGGAACGGTCCGTAGAAGGCGGAGGCGTACTTGGCGGTGTAGCTCATGATCGAGACGTCCTGGAAATCTTCCGCGTCAAGGGCCTCGCGGATCGCGGCGACGCGGCCGTCCATCATATCGGAGGGGGCGACGATATCGGCGCCGGCGCGCGCATGGCAGAGTGCCTGCTCGCAGAGGATGGCCACAGTCTCGTCATTGAGGATGGTGAGTTCGCCGCGTTCGTTGCGCCGCACCACGCCGTCGTGGCCATCGGAGTTATAGGGATCGAGCGCGACGTCGGTGATGACGCAGAGCGACGGGTAGGCGGCCTTGAGCGCGCGGATGGCGCGGGGCACCAGGCCGGCGTCGTTGTGGCATTCTTCGGCGAGCGGTGACTTGAGGGTCTCTTCGATTTTAGGAAACAGGACGATGGCGGGCACGCCGAGGGCATGGGCCTCGCCGGCCTCGCGGAGCAAGCCGGCCAACGACCAGCGTGTGACTCCCGGCATCGAGGTGATGGGGGTATCGCAGGCGTCTTCATGCACAAACATGGGCAGGATGAGATCGGCGGGCGAGAGCGAAGTTTCGCGCACC
>WBXE01000150.1 GCA_008932955.1 Verrucomicrobiota bacterium | reverse complement strand
TCATTCCTCTTCCCTGAAAAATCCCACCCTTTGTCCTGGAATAACTTTTTTCATGGGTCGTTTTTGTAGGACTCGCGATCTCCTCTTGTCTTGAGTCTTATCTACAAATCGAAGAACCGCTTGGTTTTTTGGAAAAACCCTTCCTGCATGGGTGAATTGTGGTCGCCGATGGAAGCCGCGAAGTTGCGGAGTTTGTCTTGCTGCTCACTGTTGAGGCGGGTCGGCACCTCGACCTGCACGCGGACGTGAAGGTCACCACGGCGCTTGGTCGACAACGCCAAAATCCCCTTTTCGCGCAGCCGAAACACCGTGCCTCCTTGCGTCCCAGCCGGGATTTTAATCGACGAGCGCCCGTCGAGGCAGGGCACTTTCAACTCACCGCCTAAAGCGGCAACACTGAACGGCAGCGGCACCTCGCAGAACAGGTCGGCCCCATCGCGCTCAAATACATCGTGATCGCGGACGTGCAAAAATACGTAAAGATCGCCACTTTCACCGCCGCGCACCCCCGCATCGCCATTGCCCGAAGAGCGCAGACGCGTACCGGTGTCCACCCCGGCGGGAATCCGCAACTTGATGCGGCTGGGGCGCTGAACGCGGCCATCGCCGCGGCACACCGGGCACGGATCGGCCACGGTCTCACCGGCACCGCGGCACTCGGGACAAGTCGTTTGCTGGAGGAAAATGCCGGCTTGGCGGGTGACCACGCCGCGGCCGCCGCAAGATTGACAGGTTCTGACGCCGCCGCTGCCTTTCGAGCCCTTGCTCGAGCAGGTGTCGCAGGGGACGTTGCGTTCGATTTCGAGTTCTTTTTCGACGCCACTGGCGGCTTCTTCGAGGGAGATTTCGAGGTCGTAGCGCAGGTCGCTGCCGCGTTGTTTGCCGGAGCGTTGTTGTTTGCGGCTACTGCCGCCGAAGAATTCCTCGAAGCCGCCGCCAAAGGCGCTACCGAACACCTGCGAGAACATGTCCATCGGATCGTGGAAGCCGCCGCCACCACCGCCGCCGCCACCACCGGAGAAAGCTGCGTGGCCGTAGCGGTCATAGGCGGCTCGCTTGTCGGGGGCGCTGAGGGCTTCGTAGGCTTCGCCGAGTTCCTTGAATTTATCTTCGGCGGTGTGATCGCCCGGGTTTTTATCCGGGTGAAATTTCACCGCCAGCTTGCGGTAAGCTTTTTTAATCTCCTCCGGCGAGGCATCGCGGGCCACCCCCAAAATTTCGTAGTAATCGCGTTTGGCAGACATGGTTCAGGCTTCAACTCCTTCGGTTGGGGCTTGCGGCTCGGCGGCGGGCTGCTTGGAAACCACCACGCTGGCCGGGCGCAACAAGCGGTCACGCAAGCGGAACCCGCGGCGGGTCACCCGCAGGATGCGGCCATCCTCGCCGGCGCTGCAAGTTTCCTCGGCCACCGCATCGTGCAGGTTCGGATCGAACAGGCCGCTGCTGGCAATCTCCTCGACGCCCTGCGAACTGAGAAACTCGTTGAGCTGACGGCGCACCATTTCCATGCCGATGAAAATCATCGACTGCGGGTCCTGGCCCGCGGCTTGCATGCCCATTTCAAAATTGTCGATGACCGGCAAGAGCTCCTCAAGCAAGCGTTGGTTGGCGTAGCGGATCGCGTCTTCACGGTCGCGCGCCGTGCGTTTGCGCAGGTTGTCCATTTCCGCCGCGCTGCGCATGGCCATCTCCCGCCATTTGGTCGCTTCCTGCTCAAGTTCCTCCCATGGGTCCGGTCCCTCGACCGCCGCGGCTTCGCCACCGGAGCGAAGGTCCAGTTCAGTGGCGTCGTCGGGAATTTCGGCTGGGGGCTGGGTGGGGGCGGCGGGGTCGGCGTCGGCTTGCATGCGCCAAACGTGCCACCATCCAGCCGCCGGCGTCAACCCTTCGCCAGAAATTCTGCCGCCGCTGTCAGGACGCCTGTCAATAAAAGGGGAAATCCCCTGGAGCTTTTTGCAGGGAGCGCCGGCCTTCACCACGGAACCTTCATTCCTTCTGCCAAGGCGAGTGTTTTCTGTTGGGCGTCGAACGTGAGAAACTCCTCAGCCCCCAGGGAAAGCGCCGTGGCGACGTGCAAAATATCCGCTAGCCGGTGCCCTTGAGCCTCCGTGAACTTCGCGCTGAGCATCTCCGCAAGCTGATGCACCGCCAACCAGTCCACAGACACGACCTGGAAAATCTGCCGCTGCAAGTCAGCCTGCAAATCCCGCAACATCGCTTGTCCCTCATGCTGGGAAAAACCCTTGGTTCTATCCTGCGAGTGCAAGCAGATTTGCAAACGGATGGATTGGCGGAATTCCAACAGCAGTAGCGAGGATACCTCAAGAGCTTCGGGGTGCCCGTCCAAATACCCATCCACTTTGGGTGAATGCTCTTGCGTCCGGTAAAACGAACACAAAAACGACGTGTCTGGAAAGCTTCTCATCCTTCCTGGCCCTCCAGTTCATAAGCTTTCATTTGTGCAGTTTCCTCTTCGCTGAAAACCCGATCTCCCCAGATCGCCCGCCTCCGCGCGGCAAAATCCGGGCGTTTTGCCAGCGCCAACGCCGCGTCACTCCCTACGGCCGTGAGCATCGCCACCGGCTGACCGCGTTTCCTGATTTGAATCTGCTCACCCTCGGCTAGCCATGTCTCAAGCACCGAAAAATTGTTCCGCAAATCGCGGACCGTGGCGGTTTTCATGTGGACATCTTATGGCCACATGCGGCCATTGTCAAAGCCAAATGCGGCCCAAAGCAACTCCGCCTCACCCGCAAACCCGCCGCCTCTTGCCATTCTGCAAACTTTTACGGTTTTTTGAAAACATTTTCGGTGGTTTCAGTGGTTTCGGTGGTGCCCAGGGCTTTGTTGGTGGCACTTCCTCAGGAATCGCCGTGGCCGGCAGCGCCGGTGCTGAGGAAGCGGTAGTACACCTCTAACATCAACGTGCAGAGGCAGGTGCGATAGGTCTTGTCGCTGGTATAACTCGGAACTGCCGCGCGGATTTTTTGACCGCCGCCCGGAACTTTCCAGGAGCCGTCAGCGTCTTGGTTGTTGAGAAGTTGGTCGCGGAACAGGGCGTTGTACTGATTCCAATCATTGCCGCCGCGTTGCATCATCGCCTGCGATTCGTAATAGTGGCCGTACAGATCGCAATTGGCGCCGTTGTAGTCAAAGCGGGTGTTAGCGGTGACGTACTTGGCGGCGTGGCGGACCTCCGAGCCGCCGCCCTTGCCCCACATCTGGTTGCAGAGCATGCCCACGCCGGTGAGGGAGAAATAATCGGCGACCCCGGAGGTGGGCCCGGCGTAACCGAAGCCGCCGTTGCCGTTCTGGCAGGTGGCCAGATATTTGAGGCCCTTGCTGACGGCCGAGTTCATGCCCTGGAATTTGCCACCAGTGTGGCTGCAGGCTTTCAAGGCCTGGAGTTGCCAGCCGGCGACGGACACGTCGGCGTGGCCGCCGGTTTTGGCATAGGCGTAGGCCCAGCCGCCGCTTTCGTGCTGGTGGTCGAGGATGAATTGGCCGGCTTGGGTGGCGACTTCGTCAAGATAGGGAACGGGTTGCCGGATTTCCTTGCAGAAGACCATGGCTTCGGCCAACGCGTAGGTGGCGATGGCGTGTTCGTAGGGCCAATGATTGGCGGTGAAATTGTCGGCGATGCGGCCGTTATTTTTGACACCGATGTTAACGAGGTACGTGATTCCGCTGAGGCAGGATTCGCCGAACTCCTCGGAGGCCGGGGTCTCACAATGGCCGAAGTAGGCCAGCAGTGCCAATCCGGTCATCGCCACCGAACTCTGGCCACTCCAGGAACCGTCCGGATTCTGATTCGCCTTGAGCCACCGCAGGCCCTTGTCCACGGCGTCTTCGCAGGCAAGCGTGCCGCCATTGTCGTGAATGCGGCCGAGTCGGTCGCCCTTGGCACAACGCTTTTGCCATGTAATAGGCAGTGCTGCGAAAAAATGCTGGCCTTTGAGCGAGCCGGGGTCATGGCCCGGGCCAAAGCCGAGGCCATGGCCGGGGCCTTGACCAGAGCCGGGACTGGGGCTGCCAATGCCGCCTGGAGCGACCAGCGGGGACATCGGGCCGATGCGATCGCTCTGCTCCGGCAGGACGTAAGACGCAAACTCCTTCTTGGTTACCACGCGTCTGGTTTGGGTGGTGGGAATAAGTTTTCTGAGGGCTTTCTCGTGGCGCGCGACATCCGCGCCACGCGGGCCGCCGCCGGATTCGCCCCAGTGGATCGGTTCCCGCGGCGGCTCAGGCTGCTGGATGATTTGAAAGATCCAAAAGGCCCCGAGGGCGATGACGAGCATGTGCAGGATGATCGCGACGCTGAGGGCGCGGCCGCCAAGCTTGTCCCACAGGGTCAGCGGCGGGGACAGTGGTGCAACTGAATCGGAGGCGATAGCCGGGTTCATGCGGGTTGTTAGGTTGGGGGTGGATAGGAGATCTTGATGGATTCACGGTCTAAACCTTCAGCCAAACTGCCAGCTGGAATCATTGGGTTATTGATTGCTTTGATTCGTAGCAGATTGGTCCGCGCTGCCAAGCACCCTTTTCCAAAAATTCTTGTTATTTGCGGCCCCCCCACGGCCATGCGCAAGTAAGGAGCCACGACTTTATTGTCGTGTCTTCGCCCATGTGGGATCGTGGTGGAAGGAACCACGGATGACACGGATAGCACGGATGAAGAATTTGAGCGGGGCGGGTAGCCCGTTATGGAGCGACGACTTTATTGTCGTCGTGTGGAAGGAACCGGACATGCCACAGAGCCTTCAGCACGTACCCATGGGTCACCCTTCCGCTACCACCACAGGAATGTGGTGGCTCCTTACCTCGCGCTTAAAACACAGCGCCACCAACCCAGTCACCAGCGTGCCGGCCAAGATCCGCCACGGAAATTCGATGATCGGCAGCCAGCCTGGATTGGCGTAGAGGTCGCGCCCGCTGAGCATGCCCGCGAGGTCGTTGGGCAGATTGCTCAAAATCGCCACCGCCACCATCCCGGCCGTCATCGCCAGCACATTGCCCGCCTCGCTGCCGCGATTTTTTGTGAACAAGCCAACCATGAAGATGCCTAACAATGAGCCGTAGGTATAACCGAAGCTCCCGAGAATGATCCCGATGATGCTGAGGTCCGGATGGCAGGCCTTGACGTAGGCGGTGGCCAGCCCCACCGCAATGAGCAGCCCGGTGAAGCCGACGGTGCTGAGTTTGATGATCCGCACCCGCTGGAGGTCATCGTCGGGGGTGCCAAACCAGCGGAAATGAAAATCCCGCGCGTAACTCGTCGCCAGCGAGTTCATCGCCGTGCCCAGCGAGCCCATGGTCGTCGCCAACACCCCGGCCACCACCAGCCCGCGCAGACCGCCGGGCATCACATTAATCACAAAGTAGGGGAAAATCCGCGCGCTGTCCGGCCGGCCCGCCGCCATCGGCAGCCGCACATCGTCGACCACATGACCGTAGTACACGGCCAACAGGATTCCAATCGTTAGAACGGCGAAGGTCACCGGAATATCCGCCAGGCCTGATAGAATGGTGGCCAGGGCGCTTTGGCGCGGGTTTTTCGCGGTGAGCATGCGCTGCACCATGTCCTGATCGGTGCCATGGGTGGCCAGCGTCACAAACAAGGAACCAAACAACGCCGCCCACACCGTGTACTCGGTTGCCAATACACTTTTGATCCCCCCCCAGGCGGTGGCCGCGGGAGCGCTGCCATGCCACTGCCACAGCCGCAGGTCGTTCGGTCCCTGCAGGTGGCGTTTGGCCCCATCCCAGCCGCCGGGAATGTGCCCTAGCAAATACCACAGGGCGAAACCCAGCGCGGCAAACAACACGCCGATTTGCAGCACGTCGGTCCAGATGACGGCCTTGATGCCACCGACGGCGGTGTAGGCGGCCGTCAGCAAGCTAATGATCACCAGTGCCGCGCCGGT
>WBXE01000149.1 GCA_008932955.1 Verrucomicrobiota bacterium | reverse complement strand
GGATGCGGCGAATTCCGGGCTGTACGTTCGGTTCCGCGACCGCTTGATGTTTCCAATTCGCAATGAGATGGGCGACGTGATTGCCTTCAGCGGCCGCCAGTTGCGCGAGGACCCTAACAGCGGAAAATATATCAACTCGCCAGAGACCCTCATTTTCAAAAAGTCCAACGTTCTGTTTGCGCTGGACCGGGCGAAAAAACCCATCCTGCGGGAAAAATCCGCACTCCTCTGCGAGGGCCAGATCGACGTGATCGCGTGTCACGAACTCGGCATCGATCACGCGCTCGCCCCGCTGGGCACCGCCTTCACCCCGCAGCACGCGCACTTGTTGCGGCGTTACACGTCGAGCGTGTTGCTGTGCTATGATGCCGACAAGGCGGGTATCGCCGCCTCCGAGCGGGCGTTCCGCGAATTGGTGACGGAGGGGCTTTCCGTTAGAATGGTGGAAATGCCCGCCGGCGATGACCCGGATACCTTTATCAAGGCGCATGGTGCGGAGGCCTTCCGTGAATTGCTAGGACAAGCCCGGGAGTTTTTTGATTTCAAGCTGAGTCGGGCCAAGGCCAACGGGGCGTTTGAAAGCGCGGCGGAGCGCCGGACGCTGGCGGGCGAATGCGTTGGCTTGTTAGCTGCGATGTCCGACGTGGTGGCGCGCGATCATCAAATCAACGTGGTAGCCACCCACTTGCAGACGTCGGGAGCGACCCTGCGCGGGGCAATCGCCAAGGCCTTGCAAAAACCCCAGCGCGCGCCATCCGCTGCCGGACGCCAAGCGGAACCGGAATACGCAGTGGCCGCCGAGCCCACACCCCTGCACCGCAACATCGGTTTTTTATGTCATCTCGCGCTCACCAGTGCTCCGGCACAACATTTTCTCAGAGGCCAATTCGAAACTTTGCATGAGGCGAAGCGCTGGCTGGAGGGGGTTGATTTGTTGGAAAGAATCCTCTCCGTGGCACCCGATCCGGCGTCGCATGCGGCGGTCAACACGTTCCTAGGCGGCTTGCCCGAGGCGGATCGTTTGGCTTTGGGGGCGGGGGATTCGGTGGCCATGGACGGCGGCCTCAGCGATGGCATGCTCGCCGCCGAACATGCCCTGGCGATGCTCTCGGCCACCGTCTTGCAGCGCCGCGATGCGCGCGTCAAGGCCGACTTAAAACAGCCCGGCCTCAGCCAGCAACGGTTGATTGAATTGTTAGAAGAGGCCAAGGAAATCAGCTCGCTGCTGCGAGGCATCGGCCAGCGCTCGGAATTTGATGACGAATTGCCGGCGGCGACGTTCAAGGCCAAGCTGCCGCCGGGCTGGAAAAAGCGGGTGTAGCTGCGCGCCACCGGCCGCAGGCCGTGGGGGGCTGCGTCTCGCGGCGCGGTTCTAAGCCTAGCAAGGCATCTGAGATAGATGGCGGAGGTCGCAGACGCGGCGCTAGCATACGACGGATATTGAGGCTCTCTCTGGCGAAATTCACGTGCACCACTGGGAGTGCCTGGGCATTGCCGCCGCGGCCGCCTCAATACTGATAGAGCAGATAGAAGTTGAACTGCCCGCCTTTTTTCGCTTGTTGGATAGGCACGGAAAGAGGCAGTGCATAGTCCAAGGCGAGTGGCATTGGGCTGATAGGCAGGCGCAGGCGGATTCCCAACCCGGCATCACTGTAGATATTGCTAGGATTCATGTCCCAACTGGCGGCATTCACAAAGCCGGTGTCGTAGAACGCGGCGGCACGCACCGTTTCGATGATTGGCACGGTGTACTCAAAGGACACGTAGCCCAGCGACTTGCCGCCGATGGCCTCGTCGGTACCGCCAGCATAGTCGCGCGGTCCGACGTCGCGGAACTTGAAGCCGCGCAAGGTGCGTCCGCCGCCGAGGAACATGCGCTCGAAGACATGCACCGGCTCGCCACTCAAGCCCTCGACGGAGGCGAGTTCCCCGCTGATGGAGAAAATAGAATCCCACTTGAGGTTCCAATACTGCTGGCCCTGCAGCGACACGGTGAAACTTTTCACATCCCCGCCGAGACCTGCCAGCGTCGTCACTGCGTCGAGCTTATGACCACTGCGTGGCTGGATGTTGCTATCGCGGGTATCGTAGATGTAGTTCAAGTTTATCGAGCTACGCATGAATTTGCCGTCCTCATGGCCTACGACATACTCGGAAAGCGCCGGCGTCGTGCTGAGCACATTGACTCCCACCTGCTCGAGACGGTACTCGAGTTTGAGCGAGCCGTGGTCGCCCAGCGGCTGGCGCAGCGACATGGCGGCGCCGATGTTGGTTTGCTGGTAATAGCTGCTAAAGTAGCTAGACTCGCGGTAGAACAAATCGCCGCTCAGGGCGAGTTTGCGGTCGAGGAACCATGGCTCCACCAGCGACATCGTGCAATCGGTTTGGGTGCTGCCGGCCCGCAGGTTCATCGCGAAGCGCTGGCCGCCGCCGGTGAAATTCCACGGATTGAACAAGTCGAAGTTGGATTGTTCGAGGGTGAGGAAGCCGACGATGCTGTCGATAGAGCTGAAGCCAAAGCCGACGCCCACCGAGCCGGTGCTTTTTTCCTCCACCAAAATATCCACATCGCGATAGCCGTTGCCAGCCGGGGTGCCCGTCACCTGCACGTCGCTGAAATACTGCAGATTGGTTAGGCGAGCCTTGGTGGTTTCCAACTCCACCGAGTTGAACCAATCGCCGGGCTGGAGTGTGCCTTCGCGGCGGATCACCTTGTCCTTGCTCTTGGCATTGCCCTTGATATTGACGCGGCCGACGTGGAAGCGGGTGCCTTCGGTGATCTTATAGGTGATGGACACTCGGTTAGGGCCGGCATCGCGAATGTCGGGGGCCACCGCAGCATCGGCGTAGCCACGAGAACCATAGTAGCTGCGGATCATGGTGATATCCGCGCGCATTTTCTTGGAGGAATACGAGCTATTGGCCACCAGTGTGAGTGCCTTATTGAGGTCGTTGGGCTGGAATACGTGCATGGCGCCGAAATTCACCGCCGCCACCGTGTATTTTTCGCCTTCGTTGATCGGGATGATCAAATCCACCCGGCCGTCAGCCACCGGCAAGCGACGGATGCCCGGGCTGCTTGCCCGCAGGTAGCCCCGGCTGCGGTAGTAGTCCAAAATCGCGTCCAGATCACTGTCCAACTGGCTGCTTTCAAAGCGGCCGGACTTGGTGAGCCAAGAGAACCAGCCCTTGGGTTTGACCTTCATTTCTTTGCGCAACTCCGGGTCGGTAAACACCTTGTTGCCCTCGAAACGAATCCGCCGAATCTCATTCTTGCTGCCCTCATCAATCACAAACACCAGGTTCGCCTTACCGGGTTTGTCCGTCGCTTGCACTTTGTGGGTGACGAGCACATCCGGATAGCCATAGCCTTGATAGTATTTTTCAATGTTGCGCCGGGCTTCCAAGATCACTTCGTCGCTCAGCAGCCCGCGGCTCTTGAGTTTGCATTCCTTGGCTAGCTTTTGATCGGAAAATTTCTTGTTGCCCATGAATCCGACCGCCACGTACTCGTCACGCGAGGTGATCTCTGCGATCAGCCGCACTGTGTCACCCACCGGCTCCGCCAAAAATCGCACGTCTTCCACTGAGCCGGATTCGTAGAGCGACTTGACATCGGTGTCCACATGCTCGGCGGAATAGATCGTGCCGGCCTTCGAACTCATTAAATTGCGGATACGTGCCTCATCCACCGTTTTGGCCCCGTTGTAGCGAATCTCCACACTCGAAATTTTCTTCCCCTCGAATTCCTGCGCTTGCACCCCTCCCGCCATCCCAACAATAATCAGGCCCAACAAGGCGGTAAGTCGCACTAAATTGCGTGCCGTGGATGGTTTGGAAACGGGTATTGTAAGCATATCGGTAGTTCGGTTGACAGATAGAACCCAACAATTGCCCCCTGCGTCAAGAGCAATCCGTCACGGAATCATGGCCTGGAGGGGCTATCACCGAATCTCCCAGCGGAGCGCCGGCTTTAGCCGGCATGCCCATGCGCAGCCGATGGCTAGCGCCAGGGCCCCACGCATTGGCTCGCCATGGGCATGCCGGCTCAAGCCGGCGCGCCTTTTAGAAATCGAAATCCTTGCCCGGGCGGCGATCCTCGGCTACATCGGCGCTGTGCTTACCATTCACAAGCTTACCAAGACCCTCGGCGGCCGCACCTTGCTGCGTGAGGCGGAACTTTCCATCAACTGGGGTGAACGCGTGGCGCTCGTCGGCCCCAACGGTGCGGGCAAATCCACCTTGTTCCGGATGATTCTCGACGAGGATAGTCCCGACGAGGGCAGCATTGAGCGGGACGAGTACTCGATCACTGGCTACCTGCCGCAAGAATCCGGCGAGCCGACCGATGAGACGATCCTCGAGATAGCCGTGGGCATCAGCCCGGAAATGATCGAGATCCTGCGGACGATGCGCGAGCATGAGAAAATCGGGGATCTGGGGCATCCGGATTACGCCAAGGCGCAGGACCAATTCAACCACCTCAACGGTTACCAGAACGAGCCGAAAGCCAAGAAGATTCTGGCAGGGCTTGGGTTCAAGGAGGCGGATTTCCAGCGTCCAGCGCGCGAATACTCGGGCGGCTGGGTGATGCGTGCGCATTTGGCCCGCTTGCTGGTGATGGAACCGGACTTGCTGATGCTCGACGAGCCGACGAACCACCTCGACCTCATATCACTGCTGTGGCTGCAGCGCTACCTGCTGAATTACTCCGGCGCCATCCTCATGATCTCGCATGACCGCGATTTCATGGACGCCATCGTCGAGACCGTCGTCGAGATCGATCCCGATGCCGCCCAACTCATCTCGTACAGCGGCAATTACTCGGCATTTCTCGAACAACGCGAGAAACGCTACGAGCTCCAGGTCCAGGCCTATCGCAATCAGGCCAAGGAAGTCGAGGGCCACCAGGATTTCATCGACCGCTTCCGGCAGGTCGGCTCCAAGGCTGCCCAAGTTCAGTCCCGGATCAAATTCCTCGAAAAGCTCGCGCGTGTCGACAAGCCGCGCACCCCGCGCAAACCCTTCAAGTTCAGTTTCCCCCAACCCCCGCGCTCCAACCAAAAGGTCGCCGACCTGCAAAAAGTCGGCCAGTCCTACGGCGATAAACGCATCTACCAAAACCTCGACCTCACCATCGAGCGCGGCGACCGCATCGTGCTGGTCGGCCCCAACGGCGCCGGCAAGACCACCTTGCTCAAGATTCTCGCTGGCCATATCCCGATTGATGCCGGCAAGCTCGAGCTGGGTTACGCCACCAAAATCGGCTATTACTCGCAGCATCGCTCGGAAGCCCTGCACGAAGATAATACGGTGCTTGAGGAGGTGATGGGCTGCTGCCCGACCTTGCGCGATGAGGAAGCCCGCTCGATTCTCGGCTCCTTCCTGTTTCGCCGCGCCGATGTGGAAAAACGCTGCGGCATCCTCTCCGGTGGCGAAAAATCCCGCCTCAACCTCGTCAAGTTCCTCGTCGATCCGCCCAACTTGTTGCTCATGGACGAGCCGACCACCCACCTCGATATCCTCTCCATCGACTCGCTGGTCGCCGCCCTCAAAAACTACCAGGGCACCCTCGTGTTCATTTCCCACGACGTCCATTTCATCCGCACCCTGGCCGAAACGACCCTCCACATCAATCATGGCGTAGTCACCCGCTACACCGGCGGCTACGATTACTTCATCGAAAAATCCGGCCTCAACGACGACCGCGGCGCCGTGACTGCCTAGCGCCTAAGACGCAAGACAGAAGACCGCTGCGCTCCAAGACAAGAGCAGAGCCCTTGGACCGCGCAAGCCACCTCTTATCCCAGTCTTCTGTCTTCTGTCTTCTGTCTTCTGTCTTCTTCCGTCTTCTTCCGTCTTCTTCCCTGGGCCGCCTGAACAATTTTCACAAACGCCTTGCGGCGACGGGTGTTTTAGCGCCTTATTCGGCGCGGCGATACGCATGAGC
>WBXE01000148.1 GCA_008932955.1 Verrucomicrobiota bacterium | reverse complement strand
GTGGCGAGCCACCGCAGTCCTAGGCAGACGCTCGCCAGCAAGCTGCCGCGCGGAGTGCGGGGGCTTGCCCCCGCCTTAGTCGGGGCGGGCTTGCCCGCCGTGGCGCGGAGCGGTGCACGAGGTTCCGTGGTGATGCACACGCGCCAGCAAGCTGGCTTGGCTAGGCGGTGGCGAGCCACCGCAGTCCTAGGCACACACTCGCCAGCAAGCTGGCTAGCTAGGGCGGTGGCGAGCCACCGCAGTCCTTGTGGCATCTCTACGGCCGGATTTTAGACGAGGACGGGGCATGCCGTCGCTTGGTATGGACTCGCGCTCTGACACCATGCCCATGCCGCCCCTCACACCCGACGCTTCCCACCTGCCCTATCGCCCAGAAACGCCCCCTCCCCTGCACCACCCGGCGGATGCCGAGAGTTTGGTGCGCGAGGCCTCGCAATGGATCCACCCGCTGCGTGCGGAAATTGGCCGCTACCTCATCGGCCAGAGCGACTTGGTGGACCGGCTGCTCATTGCGCTGATGGTCAAGGGCCACCTGCTGCTGGAGGGGGTGCCCGGGCTAGCCAAAACCCTCGCGCTCAAAACCCTCGCCTCACTGGTGGATGCCAAATTCAACCGCATTCAATTCACCCCAGACATGTTGCCGGCCGATATCGTTGGCACCGAGATCTACGACCCGCGCGAGGGCCGCTTCCGCGTCAAACACGGCCCGGTGTTCGCCAACTTCATCCTCGCCGACGAAATCAACCGCGCCCCGGCCAAAGTCCAGAGTGCCTTGTTAGAAGCGATGCAGGAAAAACAGGTCACCATCGGCGAGCAAACATTCGTCCTGCCCGCACCATTTTTCGTGCTGGCAACCCAGAACCCACTCGAGCAGGAAGGAACCTATCCGCTGCCCGAGGCCCAGTTAGACCGCTTCATGATGAAAGTGGTCATGGACTATCCGACAGAGGACGAGGAGCTGCGCGTCCTCGATTTGGCCGGCACTACCGAAGAGATGTCGGCGCCCTCGCCGATTGTTAGTCTGGAGGCGATCCAACAGGCACGCAGCGTGGTCAACGGGCTCTACCTGGATGAAAAAGTCAAACGCTACATCGTGCGCTTGGTTCATGCCACTCGTCGCCCCGATGCCTTCGGCGTGCACATGGCCCCGCTCATCCGCGTCGGCGCCTCGCCGCGCGCTACCATCAACCTGGCGCTGGCCAGTCGCGCCAACG
Source organism: Verrucomicrobiota bacterium (assembly GCA_008932955.1). Classification (GTDB taxonomy): domain Bacteria; phylum Verrucomicrobiota; class Verrucomicrobiia; order Verrucomicrobiales; family Akkermansiaceae; genus Luteolibacter. Next base: position 4,751 of record WBXE01000148.1, on the reverse strand, counting down.
CGTTTCTCAACGGGCGGGCCTACGTGACTCCGCACGATGTGAAGACGGTGGCCATGGACGTGTTGCGCCACCGGGTGACCATCACCTACGAGGCGGAAGCAGAAGGGCTCAACAGTGAGCAAATCATCACCCGCCTGCTCGACGAGTTGCCGGTACCATGATCCAACCCACCCTCACCACGCCCATCAGCGTTGAAGACCAAGCACGTGCCGCGGAAATCCTCGGCCGCGTGCGGCGCATGGAAGTGCGCACCAACCGCTTGGTCAACGACTCGCTAGCCGGCGGCTACGCCAGTGTGTTCAAAGGCCGTGGCATGGACTTTGACCGGGTGCGCAACTATGTGCCTGGCGATGACGTGCGCACCATTGATTGGAATGTCACCGCCCGCACCGGCGAACCGCACATCAAACTTTTCACCGAGGAACGCGAACTAACGATCCTGTTGATGATCGATGTGAGCGGGTCTTCGGACTTTGGCTCGGTGGCAGATTCCAAGCGCGAACTCGCCACCGAGGCTGCCGGCGTATTGGCCGCCTCAGCTATCCGCAACCGCGACCGGGTGGGCCTCATATTGTTCAGCGACGAAGTTGAGTTATACATTCCACCGGGCAAGGGCCGCACCCACATCATGCGCTTGATCCGCGAGGCTTTGTTCTTCCAACCTGCCCGCCATGGCACCGACATTGCCCGCGCCTTGGATTTTGCCAACCAGGTGATGCACCGCAAGGCCGTCATCTTCCTGGTGTCGGATTTCTGCCTCGGCACGCCCTTCACCGATCGCCTCAACCACTTGCGCGGCAAGTTGCAAGTGAGCAACCGCCGCCACGACCTCATCGCCGTTTCAGTCACCGATCCACGCGAACTCACCCTGCCTAACATCGGCTGCATCCGCCTCGAGGACGCCGAAACCGGCCAGGTCGTCGAACTCGACACCAGCAGCGCCAAAGTGCGCGACGCCTTCGCCACCCAATCCCGCCAGCGCCGCGAACTCACCGCCCTGCGCATCCGCTCGCTCGGCATCGATTTGTTGGAATGCGTCAACGGCCACAACTGGCTACCCGAGTTGATGGGATTTTTCCACAAACGCCGCCACCGCGCCGGTTAACCCGCATTTCTCCAGATAGATGTTAGAAATTAGATTCACCCCACAACCCGCCCGCGCCGTTCTAACTGCGGTGCTGGCACTCATGCTGGGAGCCGCCGCGCATTTATCCGCCCAAACGGCCGCGCCCGGAGCTCCCGCCGAGGACATCCGCGAGGCCAAGCCGCTGGTGGAAATCGCGCTGCCGCCCAAGCCTAACATCAAGACCTGGGTCCGCGTCGGGGGGGCCACCCTCACGCCCGCGCTGGCTGGCCTCCTGTGGTTTTTGTATGCCCGGCGCAAGCGCATCCAGAGCCCGCCCCAAATCGCTTTGGCGGCTTTGGCGCAATTGGAAGCGTCACGCGAGCAACTGGTGGCGGAAGCCTTCGCCAATCGCGCCGCGCAGACGATCCGCCAGTACATCGCCGAGCGCTTCGGACTGGCCGCCCCGCGCCGCAGCACCGAGGAATTTTTGCGCGAATTGGCGGGCACTACCGCCTCCCCGCTCATCGGCGAAAGCGATCACTTGCGGACGTTTTTAAAAGCCTGCGACCTGGCGAAATTTGCCGCCTCAAACCTGGATACCCCGCAGCGCGCTGAACTCCTCGAGGCGGCACGCGGTTTCATCACCGCTACGGCAACCCCGCCACCTAACACCAAACCTAGGCCCGTCACGCCATGACCCTGGCTACTAACTTGTCACCGCTGCCGCTAGTTAGGGAGCGACGACGTTATTGTCGTCGTGCGGAAGGATCGTCCATGAACCGAGCCTTCGGCACTTACGCATGGGCCGCCCTTCCGCTACCACCACAAGAATGTGGTGGCTCCTTAGAATGTGGTGGCTCCTTAGAATGTGGTGGCTCCTTAGAATGTGGGGGCTCCTTAGTTGCGCTGGAAAGGAACATGGAAACCACGGCGCTGCAACCCTTGCCAATTTTATTGTTAGGATGACCGAAAGCTTTCAATTCGTCTGCCCGCAGGTGCTGTGGCTGCTGCTATGCCTGCCGCTGCTGGCACTTTGGCGCGGCCGCAGCGGCCAACCCGCGGCATTGCCCATGCCATCCACCGACGACGCGATCCACGCCGGTGCCCGCCCCCGCTCGAAGGTCGGTCGATTCCTGGCATTTCTTGGGTTGCTCGCCCTGGGCTTGCTTATCACGGCGCTAGCCCGCCCGCGCCACGGCCAGGGCAGTACCGAGGCGGAAGCCAGCGGCATCGATATCATGCTCGCCCTGGACGTCTCAGGCTCGATGGAAGCACTGGATTTCACCCTCGAAGGAAAACCCGTCAACCGGGTGGCGGTGGTCAAAAAGGCGGTCGGACAATTCATCAGTGAACGGCCTAACGACCGCATCGGCATGCTCGCGTTCGCGGCGCGCCCCTATCTGGTCAGCCCGCTCACGCTCGACCAAGAATTTTTAGCCAAGCGACTGGCCGGAGTGAGCATCGGGCAAGTCGAGGACGGCACCGCCATCGGATCGGCCATCGCCTCGGCCGTTAACCACCTGCGCAACTCCACCGCCAAATCGCGCATCATCATCCTGCTAACCGACGGGGTGAACAACGCCGGCGCAGTCAACCCGCTCACCGCCGCCGAAGCCGCCAAGGCCCTGGGTATCAAAATTTACACGATCGGGGCGGGCACCCGCGGCGAGGCCCCAATACCGGTTAGGGACGGCTTTGGCCGCACTCACCTGCAAACGATGAAAGTAGACATTGACGAGGAGATGTTGCAGCAGGTGGCGGCGGTCACCGGTGGCCAAGAGTTTCGCGCCACCGACACCGACTCGTTGAAAAATATTTACGAGTCGATCAATAAACTTGAGACCACCACCCGCAAACTCAAGAAATACCAGCGCTACGACGAGCTCTACCTGTATTTCTTGGGGCCCGCCCTCGCCTTGCTCTTGCTCGAACAAGTCCTCAGCCAAACCCGCTTCCGCCGCCTGCCGTGATCTTTCTAGCAACCATCGTGCCGCCCAGTTCGGTGCCTGACGCCGCCCTGCATTTCGCTCAGCCGCTGTGGCTCGGCGCGGGCCTGGTGGTGTGCGCATGCCTCGTCGCCTTGTTCCGGCGCTGCGACCGCCGCCGCGCCTCCGACCTCGCCCAATTCATTCATCCGCGCTTCCGCCTCCGGCTCAGCGGCGGATTGTCGCCGCGCCTGCGTCTCGTCAAACGCGGGCTGTGGCTGCTAGCTCTAATGCTCGCCTTCGTGGCCATCGCCCGCCCGCAAAAAGGTTACGAATGGCATGAGGTCAAACGCAAGGGCATCGATATATTGTTCGCCGTGGACACCTCGCGCAGTATGCTGGCAGAGGATCTAACGCCTAACCGGCTCGAGCGCGCCCGCCTCGGAATTTTGGATTTTGTGGCGCGGCTCGGCGGCGACCGGGTCGGCCTCATTCCGTTTGCCGGCACTGCCTTTGCGCTGTGTCCGCTCACGCTGGATTACGATGCATTCCGCGAGTCGTTGAACGCGCTGGACACCGACATCATCCCGCGCCAAGGCACCGATCTGGCGAGCGCGATCAAGGAAGCCGCGCGGCTATTTGACGAGAGCGGCAACAACCACCGGGTGCTGGTTCTTCTAACCGACGGCGAGGACCTCGAAGGTTCGGCGCTCGAGGCCGCCACCGACGCTGCCAAAAACGGGATGACGATCTATCCGGTAGGTGTGGGCCGCCCTGAGGGCGCCACCATTCCGCTGCATTTTCCCAATGGCCGCAGCGATGTGATGCGCGACGCCGCCGGCCAGGTGGTTAGAACAAAACTCGACGAGGCGACCCTGCGCAAAATCGCCGACGGCACCGGCGGGCTCTACGTAGCACTGGGCCGCGGGGCGGAAGGGTTAGACCGGATCTATCAGGAGAAACTGCGCCTGGTGCCGCAAAGCGAGTTGAACCAACGGATGGAACGCATTCCCTTGGAGCGCTTCGAATGGCCGCTGGGCGCGGCGCTCGCGCTGTGGTTGCTGGAATTTTTCATCGGCGAGCGGCGGCGGGCCCAGCCGGCCCGGGCATTGCCATCGGCGGCGCGGCGGGTTACGCTCATGGTGGCGGGGGCTTTGTTATTGCTAGGTTTGCAAGGCAAGGGTCGCGCCGCAGACGCGCCTAGCGCGGCGACGGACGCACGGGTCGTGTACAATCAGGGCACCGAACTCTATACCAAGGAGGAGTATGCGAAAGCCGCTGAATCGCTGCGCGCCTCGTTGCACACGCCGGACCTGACGCTGCAGCAGCGGGCCTACTACAACCTCGGCAATTCTCTCTATCGGACGGGCCAGAAATCTCTGGAAAAGGATCCGGAAGCGGCGATGAAGACTTGGGGGGAATCGATCAAGGCCTATCAGGATGCGCTGGCGTTAAACGCCGCCGATGACGACGCCAGCTATAACAAGGCGCTGGTTGGAAAAAAACTTGAGGAGTTGAAGAAACAGCAGAAGAAGGATCAGAAGGATCAGAAGGACCAGAAGGATCAGAAGGATCAGAAGGATCAGAAGGATCAGAAGGATCAGAAGGATCAGAAGGATCAGAAGGATCAGAAGGATCAGAAGGACCAGAAGGACCAGAAGGACCAGAAGGACCAGAAGGACCAGAAGGACCAGAAGGACCAGAAGGACCAGAAGGACCAGAAGGACCAGAAGGACCAGAAGGACCAGAAGAACCAGAAG
>WBXE01000147.1 GCA_008932955.1 Verrucomicrobiota bacterium | reverse complement strand
TCCCCACCCCGTCATCAATGCAGGGCGGAGATGGTCTGGAAGATGGCGGTGATCATCAGATAGGCCATGGTGCCGATGAGGCAAGCCATGATGATGAGCACGGTGGGCATGATTAGCGCCATGATGCGCTGCAGATCCTTGTCGAGCTCCTTGTCATAGCGCTCGGCTGCGCGGCGCAACGAGATATCGATTTTGCCGGTTTGCTCGCCGACGGAGATCATGTCGATGAGCAAGGGAGGGAAGGCGCCGCTGCGGATCAGAGCTTTGGAAAACGAGCGGCCATCGCCGACTTGTTCGATGACGCGGTCGAGCTCGACGCGCAGCGAGCGGTTGTAGGTGGCGTCGCGCGACAACTCGAGAGCCCGCAACAAGGGCAGGCCGTTGCCCACGAGATTGGCCATGGTTTCCAAAAACTGGACATAGAAGCGGCTGGTGATGACTGGGCCGACCAAGGGCAGATTGAGTTTGATGCGGTCCCACTTGGGCTTGTTGGCATCGTTGTCTTTCCAAGCCTTGAAGAAGATGGCGGCGCCAATCATTGCCACCAGCATGACGATCCACCATTTTTTAAGGAAGACGGAGATAGCGATGAGGATGGCGGCACCGAGGGGCACTTTGCCGCCCGGCGTGCTGGCGATCAGCGCGGTGAGCTGGGGAATGAGGGTGGTGACAAACACGATGGAAACCGCGATACCCGCCACGATCAGAAATATCGGATAGATCATCGCCAGCACCAGTCGGCTCTGCAATTCGGCGAGCGTCTTGAGGTAGTGCGCTTGGCGTTTGAGAATGGTGTCGAGCGCGCCGGACGCTTCACCCGCCGCCGCCAGCGAACAGTACAGCGGACCAAAGCTCGGGCTGGCTTTTTTCAAGGCCACCGAGAAATTCACGCCGTCGCGCACCACCTGACGGATTTTGAAGGACACGGCTTTGAGGTTGCCGAGTTCCTGGCGGTTTTCCATCGACTTGAGAGCGGGCTCGAGTTGCAAGCCGGCGGAGAGCATGTCGGAGAGTTCCTCGGTGAAGAGCACCACTTCCTGGCGCTTGAGCTTGATCGGGCCATCCGGAATCTTGTCCTCCTTGGCGGCTTGAGCACGGGATGACTCCTCGGGCTTGCCCTTGCCATTGGGTTTTCTAACCGAAGCGGCGGCGGCGGTGGCGCTCTCGCGCAGGCTCACCGGTTGGAGGCCGCGCCGATCCAGTAAGCGCAATGCTTCATTGCGATCGGCGGCATCGAATTCCCCGGAGGTCATCGATCCTTGGGCATTGAGGGCTTTATAGGCAAACAGCGGCATGGCGGGAAACGGGAAAAGGCGAGGGGGCTAAATCAGTCGATACCGCCGATATCCGACGAGGTGACGGAAACCACCTCCTCGATGGTGGTTTCGCCCTGCATCACCTTGTGCCAGCCATAGCCGCGCATCGGGATGTAGCCATCGCGCACGGACTGGGCGCGGACGTCGGCGGCTTGCGCGCTGTGGGCGATGAGATCCTGCATGGCCGCGGTGAGCACGACCATTTCATAAATGGCGAGGCGGCCGGAGAAGCCGGTGCCGCGGCATTGGTCGCAGCCGCAGGGCGAGTAGGCTTGGCCGACGATGTCCAGCGGCATGCCCAGTTCCCGGCGGTCGGCATCTGACACGGCACGCGGCACCTTGCATGCCGGGCACAAGCGGCGCACTAGGCGCTGGGCGAGGAAGGCCCGCACCGCGGCGGATACCAGGAATGGCTCGACGCCCATGTCGATCAAGCGGCTAATGCCGCCGAGCGCGTCATTGGTGTGGAGGGTGGAAAAGACGAGGTGACCGGTGAGGGAGGCGCGGATGGCGATTTCGGCGGTTTCCAGGTCGCGAATTTCCCCGATCATGACGATGTTGGGGTCGGCGCGCAGGATGGAACGCAGGGCGGTGGCGAAGGTGAGCCCGATCTCGCTTTTCACGGCAATCTGCATCACCCCGGTGAGCTTGTTTTCCACCGGATCCTCGACGGTGACGATGCGCTGCTCCGGGTGGTTCACCTCGCTGAGGAAGGAATAAAGGCTGGTGCTCTTGCCCGATCCGGTGGGGCCGGTGATCAGGATGATGCCGTTGGGCAGGTGCAACAAGGCTTCGATTTTGCGCCGGATGTACGGCTCCATCCGCAGCTTGTCGAGATTGAAGCGCTCCTGGTTAAGCAAGCGCAGCGACACGCTTTCGCCCTCGACGGTGGGCACGGTGGCGACGCGCACGTCGATGGTCTGGCCTTCGAACTGGAGGTTGATGCGGCCGTCCTGAGGAATCCGGCGCTCGGCAATGTCGAGGTGCGCCATGATTTTGAGCCGGGCGATGACCGAGCTTTGCAGCGCCTTGATATTTTCCGGCACCGCGATTTCCAGCAGGCGGCCGTCGACCCGGTAGCGGATGCGCAGGTTGGTGCTCAGCGGCTCGACGTGAATATCGGTGGCCCGTTGATCGAGCGCCTCGCGGATGATCTGGTTGACGAATTTGACCACGCTGGCCTCTTCGTCGTCGTCTTGGTCGATGATGTTGGCCTGGTCTTCGTTGCCTTCGATGTGGTCGTAGTCGAAATCCCGGCCCTCGAGGATTTGCTCAAAGGTGTCGGCACCCACCCCGTAGAGGCGGCGCAGCGCTTCGTGCAAGCGCTTGCGGGAGGCCATGCACCAGTCGATTGGCAGGGCGAGTTCCTGAGCCGCGGCTTGCCGGGCGATCAAATTGAACGGGTCAAAGGTGGCCAGTTTGAGGCGGCGTTGGTCGCCCTCGCCCTCGATGGCCACGGGCAGCAAGCGGTGGCGTAGGGCGATGCGCGGGCCGCAGGCCTCGCGCAAGGGCAGCGGCACCTCGGCAATGGGAATACTAGCCAGCCACTCCAATTGGAGATCCCCTGCCAATTCGCGCAAGTAATTCTCCTCGTTGACTAAGCCAGCGTCGAGCAGGTCGACAATGGGTGAGCGTTGGCGTTGGGCCGCCCCACGCAGAACTTCGGCGAGTGCGGGCAAATCCTCGCAACCTGTGCGACGGGCGGGTTCAATCAAAAGCTGGCTCATGCGGACGACGTCTTGTGGCCTAAAAACCCGCCGGACGCAATCTTGTCTCTTCAAAATCCACAATCCACTTGCCAAAGGCGACATTTCAAGACTAGTCCCTGACGTCACAGCGCCTAGCGCGACCTGCCACCATGGGAAAAATACTCATCATCGCCGAGAAACCCAGCGTCATGACCGACCTGAGCCGCGCCCTTGCCAAACCCCTCGGCAAATTCGAAAAAGTGGGCAGCGGCCGCGATATTTTCTACGAAAATGAGGCCGCAGTCATCACCTCCGCCGTCGGCCACCTCGTCGAATTGCGCATGCCCATGGGGCCCAACGGCAAAAAGCTGCCGTGGAAATTCGACGTTTTGCCGGCGATTCCGGAGAATTTTGATCTCGACCCGATTCCCGATTCAGAGGCGCGGCTCAAGCAAATCCTCAAGCTCGCCAAACGCAAGGACATCGACGCCATCGTCAATGCCTGCGACGCCGGCCGCGAGGGCGAGCTTATTTTTCGCTACATCCTCGATATCGGCGCCATCACCAAGCCGGTCCAGCGGCTGTGGATGCAGTCGATGACCAACAACGCCATCCTCGTCGCTTGGGACTCGCTGCGCAGCGATGCCCAGATGCGCCCGCTCGCCGACGCCGCCAAGTGCCGCTCGGAATCCGATTGGCTGGTGGGCCTCAACGCGACCCGTGCGCTGACCTGTTTCAATTCGCGCCACGGTGGCTTCAATATCACCGCAGCCGGCCGCGTCCAAACGCCCACCCTGGCCATCCTCGCCACCCGCGAGGCGGAAATCCAGGCATTCTCGACCACGCCCTACTTTGAGGTCCAGGCGACGTTTGACGTGGCGGCCGGTCGCTACCCAGGCAAATGGATCGACGAAACCTGGAAAAAGGACGAAGCCAACCCGCACTCGCGGCCGGAGCGGCTGTGGGAACAAAGCGCCGCGGAAGCGATTCGCGACCGCTGCGATGGCAAAAACGGCAGTGTGAGCGAAGAAAAGCGCGCTCAATCCCAGATTGCCCCGCAACTCTACGACCTCACCACCTTGCAGCGCGAGGCACCGTTTTCGGCCAAGGGCACCCTGCAAATCGCCCAAGCTCTCTATGAGAAGCACAAGATGATCACCTATCCGAGGACAGACTCCCGCTACCTCCCGGAAGATTACTCCGCCAACGTCCGCGAGACCATGCAGGACATCGCCAATAGCAGCCTGCTCGTCGCCCCATACGCCGCCGCCGTCCTCAAAGGCAGCCCCAATGGCGGCCCTCACCTGAGCAAATCCCGCCGCATCTTCGATAATAAAAAGGTTTCCGACCACTTTGCCATCATCCCCACCGGCAAGACCGCCAAGCTCTCCGATGCCGAACAAAAGCTCTACGACCTCATCGTCAAGCGCTTCATCGCCGTTTTCTATCCGTCCGCTGAGTTTGAGCAAACCACCCGCCTCACCCGCATCGCCCACCCGTCGCTCACCGACGTTTTTAAAACCGAGGGCCGCATCCTCGTCAAACCCGGTTGGCTCGAAGTCTATGGCCGCCGCCCAGGCGTCGCCGCAGGCAAGGACGAATTGGTCCCAGTCACTCCTAACGAAACCGCCCACGTCGCCACCATCGAGGTCGCTCACGAAACCACCAAGCCGCCGGCCCGTTTCACCGAAGCCACCTTGCTCTCGGCCATGGAAGGTGCCGGCAAACTCATCGACGACGAAGCCCTCGCCGAAGCCATGGCCGATCGCGGCCTCGGCACCCCAGCCACCCGTGCCGCCACCATCGAAGGCCTTATCGCCCAAAAATACCTCGCCCGCGACGGCCGCGACCTCCACGTCACCGGCAGCGGCATGCGCCTCATCGCGCTGGTTCGTCAAATGGACATCGAGGGCCTCTACTCGCCGATGCTCACCGGCGATTGGGAATTTAAACTCCGCCAAATGGAGCTCGGCCACCTCCAGCGCGCCGATTTCATGCGCGAAATCATCGCCTACACCAACGATATCGTCGCCAAGGCCCGCAAACTTGCCGCCGACGCCAAAGGCCAGGTCTTCGACGACCTTGCCGCCGCCTGCCCTGTGTGCGGCGCGCTCGCCTTGCGCCAAACCGACGCCACCTACGAATGCCGCGAACTGGAGTGCAAATTCCAAGTCAAAAAACACATTGCCAGCCGCCTTCTAAGCGATGAGGAAGCCCGCGAGCTCATCACCAAAAAGTTTGTCGGCCCGCTCACCGGCTTCAAATCCAAGTTTAACAAACCCTTCGACGCCGGCCTCGCCCTCGACGAAAAACTCAAGGTCAAATTCGTCTTCGACAACGACGACCGCGACGCCGCCCCCGAGCTCAGCCCCGAGCAAATCATCGGCGAGGTGACTCTCCCCGATGGCCGCAGCGGCTCGATCTATCAGACGGAAAAGGCCTACCACTTGCCCGCGCTCGTCACCAAAAAAGAACCCCACGGCATCCGCATCGGCCGCTCGATCCTGCAGCGCGACATCCCTGCCGAGCAACTCGTCAAACTCCTCAGCGCTGGCAAAACCGACTTGCTCCGCGGCTTCGTCTCCAACCGCACCAAGCGCAAGTTCGATGCCCGCCTGACATTCGACACCGCCACCAGCAAAATCGGCTTCGAATTCGAACCCCGCCCGGATAAAAAACCCGCCGCCACCGCTGCGGTCGACGCCGCCACCCCAACGACTCCAGCCAAAAAAACAGCGAAAAAAACCGCCAAGAAAACGGCGAAAAAAACCGCTAAAAAGGCCGCTAAAAAATAGCTTAGCATTGCAGCGGCGCGTCTATGACCGCCGCTGCAGATGCGCGGCGAATGAATCTGCCGCACGCCGACACTCGCCAGCAAGCTGGCTTGGCCTGGCGGCAGCAAGCTGCCGCACTCCGTGGAGTGCGGGGGCTTGCCCCCGCCGGAGGCTGGGCGGGCTTGCCCGCCGGGGCGCGGAGCTGTGCATGAG
>WBXE01000146.1 GCA_008932955.1 Verrucomicrobiota bacterium | reverse complement strand
CAACGGCCGCATGTTCATCACCCTCAAACCCCTGGCCGAACGCAAAGTCAGCGCCGATCAGGTCATCGCCCGCTTGCGCGGCAAACTCGGCAAGGTCGTTGGCATCAACTTGTTTTTGCAAGCATCCCAGGATATTCGTGTCGGCGGCCGGATGAGCCGCGCACAGTTCCAGTATGCCTTGCAAGCCGGCGACCTAACAGAACTCAACCGCTGGTCCACCGCGCTGGTGGAAAAACTCCGCCGCGTGCCGGAATTGCGCGACGTCAGCAGCGACCAACAAACCCGCGGCCTGCAAACCACCGTGGTTATCGACCGCGATGCGGCCTCGCGTCTGGGACTCGCGCCGCTGGCCATCGACAACACGCTTTACGATGCGTTCGGCCAGCGGCAGGTGTCCACCATGTATCAGCAATACAATCAGCACCACGTCGTGCTCGAAGTTGAGCCCGGATTTTTGCGCGATCCATCGTCACTCAACCAGATCCATGTGCGCTCAACCCACGGTGTGCAGGTGCCGCTCTCGAGCGTGGCCAGCTTCAAAACCGAGAACACGTTTCTATCAGTCAATCATCAGGGGCAGTTTCCGGCGGTGACCGTATCGTTCAATCTAGCGCCGGGAGTGGCGCTGGGCCAGGCGACGGAAATTGTCGATAAGACGGTGCAAGAGCTGCAAATGCCCTCCAGCGTGCAAGGCAGTTTCCAAGGCACGGCGCAAGTGTTCCGCGCCTCAATGTCTAACATGCCGCTGCTCATCGCGGCCGCGCTTATCGCCGTCTATGTTGTGCTCGGCATTCTTTACGAAAGCCTCATCCACCCGCTCACCATCATCTCCACGCTGCCATCCGCCGGTGTTGGCGCACTGCTCGCACTGATGGCCACCGGCGTCGATCTATCGCTCATTTCCTTTATCGGCATCATCTTGTTGATGGGCATCGTCAAGAAAAACGCCATCATGATGATCGACTTCGCGTTAGATGCGGAGCGGCAGGAAGGGCTTAGTCCGTGCGATGCCATCTACAAGGCCTGCGTAATCCGCTTCCGGCCGATCATGATGACCACTCTGGCCGCGCTGTTTGGGGCCATTCCGCTGGCTATCGGGATGGGCACCGGTTCAGAGTTGCGCCAACCACTGGGCATCGCGGTGGTCGGCGGTTTGCTGCTCTCACAAACCCTCACCCTCTACACCACGCCCGTAATCTATCTGGCCTTCGAAAGCTTCGGCCAACGCTACAAAGTCTGGCGCCGCCACCGCCGCCACCGCCGTGACCGCAAGTACCTCCAACCAAGCACGAGTTGATGATCCTCACGGCGCACTTGGCTCGAATGCCGCATTATGGAGCGACGACGTTACTGTCGTCGTGCGGAAGAATCGCCCATGAATCGAGCCTCCGGCACTCCTTCATGGGCCACTCTTCCGCTACCACCACAAGAATGTTGTGGCTCCTTAGAATGATATGACCGCCATTTTTTTAACCATCAAGTCCTTCCCATGCAAATACCCACGACTAACAGACTAACAACTATATCCAACGTTGCATGCGTTGCCCTGCTGGTCAGCGGCTGCAATGTTGGGCCGGATTACCAGCGGCCCGCAGCGCTCTCCAGCGCCGCGATGCCAGCGGCCTATGCTGACAGCAGTGCCAGCAAGCCCGGCAAATGGAAGACGGCGCAGCCCTCGGCCCATCTGCCGCGCGGCGCATGGTGGCAACTTTACCACGACGCCGAGTTGAACCGCCTCGAAGGCCTGGCTGAATCCAACAACCAACAAGTCACCGCCGCCTACGCCAATTTCCAACAAGCCCGCGCCCTGGTCAACGTCGCCAGCGCCGATGTATTCCCGCAACTCGCCACGGCCCTGGGCATCACCCGTCAACACACCAATGGCAGCTTGAGCGGCGGCCACGGCAGCGCCTTCAACTCCTTCAGCGCCCCGCTCGATGCCAGTTGGGAACTCGATCTGTGGGGGCGCGTCCGCCGCGAAGTGGAAGGCTCCCGTGCCAACCTGAGCGCCTCGGCTGATGATCTGCAATCCGCCAAACTCGCCGTGCAGGCCGAAGTGGCCATCGACTACATCACGCTGCGGGCGCTCGAGGCACAGCGCAATTTGTTGGAAGAAACCGGCAGAACCTATCAGAAATCGCTGGAACTCACGCAGACCCGCCGCAGCGGCGGCATTGCCACCGACTACGACGTGTCGCTAGCCGAAACCCAGCTCAAGTCCACCGAAGCCCAAGTGCCCGCAGTCACGCTGCAGAGGGTCAAGTTGCTGCACGCGCTGGCCACTCTTTGCGGTCAAGCAGCCACCAGCTTCAGCGTCAAACCCGCCAAAGCATCCCCGCCAAGCCTGCCCGCCATCCCGGCCGGGGTGCCCAGCGAATTGTTGGAAAAACGGCCCGACGTGGCCGCGGCCGAACGCCGCATGGCGGCTGCCAACGCTGCGGTAGGAGTGGCTAGCGCGGCTTTCTATCCACGCATCACGCTCAATGGGAATGCGGGTTTCCAGGCCACCGAGGCCAGTCGACTATTCAACGGGTCGAGTCGCCTGTGGTCGGTGGGCCCGTCGCTGAATTTGCCTTTGTTCACCGGTGGCCGCAATGCCGCCGAGCTCGCCGCTGCGCGTGCCAGTTACGATGCGACGGTGGCCAATTACCGCCAAACCGTGTTAGGCGCATTCCAGGACGTCGAGGACCAACTCGCCTCCCAGCGCCTGTTAGCCCAACAACTAACAGCGGAAACCGCCGCGCTCCAAGCCGCGCGCCGCACCCTGGAAATTTCCAACACCCGCTACCAAGGCGGCGTGCTCACCTATCTGGAGGTGGCCATCGCCCAGAGCTCGGCGCTGGCCCACGAGGTAACGGTGGTGCAATTGAGCGCCAACCGGGTGGCCGCCAGTGTCGCGCTCATCAAGGCCCTCGGCGCAGGTTGGTGTGCCGAGGGGAAAAACAAATAAGCCACTCGGAGTTACTTTGCCGGCACAAAGGTGAGGGCAGCGCCATTGATGCAATAGCGCTGATCCGTGGGCGTGTGGAACCCCTCGCCATCAAAGCGATGGCCGAGATGGCCGCCGCAAATCGCGCAAGTCACCTCAGTGCGCAGCGTTCCCATGCTGTAGTCTTGGCTGAGCTTCACGTTTTTGGCTTTGGCGGGATCGTAGAACGATGGCCAGCCACAGCGCGAATCAAACTTTTGTTCAGAAGAAAACAACAAGGCCCCACAGCCGGCACAATGATAGGTTCCGCCTCCCTGCTTCTTGAATTCTTCATACACCTTGCCGTGCGCCGCTTCGGTGCCCGCGTGGCGCAGGATGCGATATTGCTCCGGGGTGAGCTGTTGTTTCCACTCGGCGTCGGTTTTAACCACGGTGGTGGTGGGTTCTTCGGGAGGAGTTTTCATGGGATGCTTGGCGGGCTCACAGGCGGCACAGACCAGTAGCGAAAAAGGCAATGCCAGTACGATAAGAGTGCGCAGCGAGTTCATGCGACACGGTCTATGAGAATGGGCGAAAAGCAAGCCATGCCGGTGGATTTTATGGCGTTCATTTAACCTCAGTACTTCGGTTTTCGGCTCAGCCGGCCACCTGCTCGATGAGGATAGCCTTCATGTAATCGCGGTTCATGCGGGCTATGTTCTCGACGCTGATTTCCTTGGGGCAGGCGGCTTCGCACTCGTATTGATTGGAGCAATTGCCAAAACCTTCGCCATCCATCTGGCGGACCATGGCCAGCACGCGCTTCTGGCGTTCGGGCTGACCTTGGGGCAAATGCCCGAGATGGGAGACCTTGGCCGAGACAAAGAGCATCGCTGAGGCGTTCTTGCAGGCCGCCACACAGGCACCACAGCCGATACAGGCCGCTGCGTCAAACGCCGCGTCCGCATCGGTCTTGGCCACCGGGATGGCGTTGGCATCCACCGCCGAGCCGGTGCGCACGTCCACATAGCCGCCGGCGGCGATGATCCGGTCGAATGCACTGCGATCGACAATTAAATCGCGGATGACCGGGAACGGCTTGGCGCGAAATGGTTCGACCCAGATGGTGTCGCCGTCGGCGAATTTGCGCATGTGCACTTGGCAGGTGGTGATGCCGCGTTCCTTGCCGTGGGGAATACCGTTGATGGTTAGCGAACAGCTGCCGCAGATGCCTTCGCGGCAATCGTGATCGAAATGGATCGTCTCGTCGCCCTTTTCAATGAGCCCCTCGTTGACGATGTCGAGCATTTCGAGAAACGAGGCCTCGGCGGGAATGTCCGTCGCATGGTAGGTTACGATACGGCCTTGAGCCTTCGGGCTGGGCTGGCGCCACACTTTTAGCGTTAGATTCATGGTCGTTGGATCAGGTTGCGCAAAGCCATGCCCATGCCGCGCAAGCCATGCACGGCAGCGGGGTGGTTCGCCCGGCCAAAATAGGCAACTTTGCGCGGCGGGCGAGGAGAAAAATCAACAATTCCCCCGCAGCGCAAAATCCGCGCAGCCTTTGCTCAAGGAAGCGGCCTTTTTCACCTGCCGTTGCGCCGCAATCCGATGAATTATCCAAAATTAAAAAATCTCAAAAATTAGTTGACGCGGTGGGGTGGCTGGTCTAATTGTGGCGCGTCGCGACACACAATTAGGCGGTCCGGTTGAGCATCCCTTTGGTTTTTGGGTTTTCCCTTGGGAGTATCAGCCGGGCCGCCTTTTTTTGTGGTCAATCTAACCTCCGGGTTTGTCAAACTTGGGTTTGCGGATTAAATGACGGCCATGCCGCCGCCATTCCAGCCGTTCTCAGCCCAGCATTGGATCGCTTTGGCCATCGGCACGCTGGTGTTGCTGGGCTTGCTGGTGGCGGGCCGCCGCGGTGGCCGTCCCAGGGTCATCTCGACCGGGCTGCTGGCCTTTGCCAACCTCACGGTTTACCCATTGAGTGTGGCGGCATGGCGCTCGCTGGGTGGGCCGCTCTCGCCGGATAAATACATGCCCCTGCACCTGTGCGATTTGGCGGCCATTATCGCCGGCTTCGCAATCCTCACGCGCCGGCCGCTGCTGTGCTCACTGACGTATTTTTGGGGCTTGGCGGCCACCTCGCAGGCGCTGCTCACTCCGGCGCTGACGGTGGCCTTTCCCAGTGGGCCGTTTGTGATGTTTTTCGTGCAGCACTTCGCGGTGGTGGGTGCTGCGCTGTACTTGGTACTGGTGGACGGCTGGCGGCCCAAGCAACCGCTGTGGCGGGGGCCGGCCGAGGCCTTTGGCTGGGGAGTGGGCTATTTGTGCATGGTCTTGTGTGTCAATCGCGCGCTCGACACCAATTTTGGTTTTGCCACCCATCCGCCGGACAATCCCAGCTTGCTCGATCACCTCGGGGCTTGGCCGTGGTATGTGGTGTCCTCGCTAGCCATCGCCCTAACGTTGTTTTTTGTGCTGGCCCTGCCGTTCCGGGTGGGTCGGCCACGGTAAGTTTCTTTGGGTATGACTCCGGTCAATTGTGAGAAATATCCTGTCGCATCCGGTTGATATCGCGGCGTGACTGGCTACAGTCGTCGCGTGCGTGTTTCCGTCATCGTCCCCGCCTTCAACGAAGAGCTGCTTCTGGCCGAATCGCTGGCGGAAATAAGAAAGGCATCCATCGCATTTTCCCTGCGGGGTTGGGCGGTGGAACTCATTGTCTGCGACAATAATTCGACGGATAACACGGCCGGGATTGCCCACGCCGCCGGAGCAACGGTGGTGTATGAACCGCTCAATCAGATTGCCCGCGCCCGCAATGCCGGAGCGGCGGCAGCCACCGGCGACTGGCTGTTTTTTGTTGATGCCGATTCGCACCCGAGCCGGGAGTTGTTTGGCGACGCGGCAGAGCAGATTCTTTCCGGACGAGTGCTGGCGGGCGGGGCGACCATCCGGATGAATGAAACCATGCGTGCCGCGAGACTTACCCTGGGTCTGTGGAATTTGGTCAGCCGCTGGCGGACGCTCATGGCGGGCTCATTCATTTTCGTCGAGGCCGCGGCATTCCGCAGCATCGGCGGAT
>WBXE01000145.1 GCA_008932955.1 Verrucomicrobiota bacterium | reverse complement strand
GGTCTCGGAGACTCTGGCGACCCAGATGATGGCCGCAGTGACGATGATGAGTAGCACTGCACCGATGGCAGTGATGGCGGCGGCAAGGTGGGGGGCCGCCACGATCAGCGCAGCGAGGAAGACGTTGACCAGAGCGGCCTCAAAAAAGATCACCCAGCCGAGTTTCATGAGCTGGTCATAGCGGAACCGCGGAATCGTCCAGCGCACCAAGATGAAAAACAGGATGAAGGCCACCACTTTGGCGAGGAAAATACCCATGTGGACCAATCCGCCAAAGCCAAAGCCGCCGATGCTCAACTCTGAAATCCAGGAATCGGTGCCGAAACCCAGCGACCAACCGCCGAGGAAGAGGGTGATGATGAGCGCGGAGCCGACGACCATCGCCGCATATTCACCCATGAAGAACAGGGCAAATTTCATCGACGAGTATTCCGTGTGATACCCACCGACGAGTTCCGTTTCGCACTCCGGTAGGTCAAACGGCATCCGGTTGGTTTCCGCAAAAATAGAAATGGTGAAAATTAGGAAAGAAATCGCTGCGGGGAACCAGAATAACAATTTTGATGCGAGCGTGTGGGTGGCGTCATGCCCCCAGAGTGGGAGCAACAGCCAGCCATGCTCAGCCTGTTGTTGGACGATGCTGCTGAGGTTGAGTTCGCCGAAGTAGAGCAACACCGGGATGATCGAAAGACCGAGGGCAATTTCGTAGGAGATCATCTGCGCGGTGGAGCGGACGCCACCGAGAAACGGGAATTTCGAGTTGGATGCCCAGCCGGCAATGGCGATCCCATAGACGGTTAGGGAGGCCACTGCAAAAATGAACAAGGGGCCGATGTCGATATCAGCGATGACCAGCTTTTCGGTGTACCCGAACAGACTGATAGGAGTGCCGAAGGGGATGGCGCAGGCGGTGATGAGGGCCGGAGCGACCGTGAGCGCCGGGGCCAGCCAGTAGAACGCCTTGCGCACATGCTTGGGCGTGAAATCCTCCTTGAGAAAGAGCTTGATACCATCGGCAATCGGTTGAACCAATCCACCAATGCCCAATATGCTGCAATCCTTTTTGAATCCGAACAGGGTCAGCGGAATGCCCACCCGGTTGGGGCCAACCCGATCCTGGATGATGGCGCTGAAGCGCCGCTCGAAAAACACCGACATTGGCACCAGCGGCAACACCACGAAAAACGTCAACGCGATGATCTTGATGAGAATGATGAGGAGAATCATTGGTTAGATGTTATTACTTAAGAGTTATTGGGTAGAGGTGAATGCGGCTGAGCTTTCTTTATAAACTCTAACCATTCACCAAGCCGGCGGCGATGCGGGCGCGTTCGGCGCTGAGGAGTGGGATTTGGTAGCCGGTATCGATGATGGGGATGCCGGTGGGGCTGATATTTGCTAGGCTCAGACCGGCGAAGGCGGGCAGGGTGGCGGCGAGTTCGGCAAAGATCTCGTCGCTGGAGGTTCTGGCGAATTCGTCGCCGGTGATGGCGCGGATAAGGTCACACAGGATTTGGCAATCATCGTGGGCCTGGCCGGGTAGGGCGGTGGCGCGGTTGAGGCGCTGCAGGCGGCCGGATAGGTTAACCATCGAGCCGCGTTTTTCGCTGAAAGCGGCGGCGGGCAATACGAGATGAGCGAGGGCGGCGGTGGGGTTAGCCAGCAAGTGGGTGAGCAGCAGGTAGGTCGGTTTACTGAGGTCTGAGCGGGTGAATTCGGCGTCGCTGATGAGGTCTTCGCCGAGCACGATGAGGGCGGTGATATCTCCGCCACGCACGGCACTGCGGATGGCATCGAGGCCGGCGTAGGGATCCTCGGTGGCGAGGACGAGCTTGGCACCGGTGGTGTTCGGATTGCGGTCCGCAGCGATGAGCAGGCCGTCGGGTTCGGCGAAGCGTGGGACCAGCGCGAGATGGGGAGTGCCGAGTTTGGTGGCGAGGAGGCGGGTGAGGTAGAGTTCCTCGTTGGTCATGCGGGCCGAACCGATGATGGCAATTTGTTCCGGCGGCACGGTCTTGAGTTGCGGGGCGATGATTTGCAGCGCCTCGGACCAGGTGGCTGGGCGGTGTTGCAGGCCGGCCTTGGCGAGCGGTTCGGTGAGGCGTTCGGCGCTATCGATGTAGTGGAAATTGAGGCGGTGGGAATCCGGCATCCAGTCCGAGTTGACGTCGTTGTTGCGGCGTGGGGTGATGCGGTGGATGGTATTTTCGCGGGTCCAGAGGGTGATATTGCTGCCGTTGCCACAATTCACATCGATGCTCGGGGTTTCCTTGAGGAACCACACGCGCATTTGAAACCGGAAATCGCTGGCGGTGAGTGCGCCGACCGGGCAGAGGTCCACCGTGTTGAGAGAATAGTTGGAATCCAACAGCCGCCCCGGATGCACGGTCAGGGTGGTGTGGGTGCCGCGCTGAGTGAACCCGAGCACCGAATCGCCGGCCACCTCGTCCATGAAGCGGATGCAGCGGCTGCACAGGATGCAGCGCTCATCATCCAGGCGGATGCGCGGGCCGATGGCCACGTTTTTGGGCTTCTTGACTTTCATGTCGACGAAGCGCGAGGCGCCGCGGCCGTGGCCGACGGACGTTTCTTGGAGGCGGCATTCCCCGGCCTGGTCGCAAATCGGACAATCCAGCGGATGATTGATCAGCAAAAACTCCATCACCCCGGCTTGGCAGGATTCCACCAGCTCGCTGGTGGTGCTAATCCCCAGGTTTTCACTCACCGTATTGGCGCAGGCAATCACCGCCCGCGGGCTCCAGATGATCGGCTCGTAGCCCGCGGCGTCGCGCTGCGGCTCTTGGCCAGGAGCCGGCCGCGGCGGATTGCCAATTTGCACCAGGCACATGCGGCAATTGCCCGACGGCGTCAATTTCGGGTGGTAGCAATAGTGCGGAACGGCCACTCCCACCTGCCGGCAGGCCTCGATCATCCGCGTGCCCTTGGGAAATTGATGCCACACGCCGTCGATTTGTACGTTGACCATGCCGAGGGCTGCGGCCAGGTCTTTGGGCTGCTTGATTTCTAAGATTGCCGAAGGGGTGTCGCTCATGGGTCGTGTAGCTGGCCGGGCGTGGTGCGCGTGGGACGTCCGGAGCTAGTCGGCGGCGAATATGTCGTCCCAAACTGAACCCGGCAAGCCTGCGTTGCGGAAAAATGCAAGGTTTCGCAGGAAAATCTGCGGTGCTGTCAGCCAGTGGCCGTTAAGCCGCCAGCGGCCGGGCTTGACGCGTCCCGCTGCAGGCGGTGGCGGCGGCCAATCCCGAGGGTTGAAGATTCTTCGCATGGGCTTGCCATCGATAAAGGGGGGCGAAATGCCCCTGCGCCTTGAGGCACGCATGCCAGCGGGACCGAATCACTGCAATTCCTGATATACCTGCAGCGTCGAGCGGCACATGGCCCCGAGAGTGAATGGCTCGCCCACCGGCAGCGGCTGCGGCCGCCCGCCTAGAATGGCCCGCGCCGTGCTCAACAAGCCGGCGCGGTCGCCAAGCGCCACCCGTCCCATGGGAAACAATTCGCTCAGTAATTCACCCACTCCGCCACAGTCGTATCCGAGCACCGGCTTGCCGAGGGCCAAGGCCTCCAACACGGTGCGCCCGAACGACTCGGGCTGGCGGGATAAGCCGCAAACCACGTCGCTGACGGCCATGACCTCGCGCAAGTCCTGGCGATGGCCGAGAAACTCGACCTCGGCACCCAGGCCCAGTCGCTGCACGATGCCGTGCAACTCGGCCAGATAGGCACGCTTTTTCGGATGGGTATCACCCGCCACCAAGCCATGCACCGGCAGCCCCTCCGCCTTGAGCGCCACAAGTAATTCAAAAAACTCCTCGTGCCCCTTGAGCCGGGTAATGCGCCCGGGCAACAGCAATACCCGCTTGCCCGCTAATCCCGGTCGCTCCGCTTGCCATGCCGCCAGCCAGGCCGCCGCCGGGCGAAACTCCACCCCGAAATCCGCCGGCGCGATCCCCCGGGGAATGACCCGGATGATGTCGTCCGCCACCTTGGGATAGTGGTCCAACACATATTGCCGGACACTTTCCGACACCGCGATGATCCGCTCCCCGCGGGTCATCACCGCAGAGTAGCCGTTGACCGAGTAAAACCCGTGCACCGTGCTGACCAGCCGCGGCCGGGTGCGCGGATCCATGCCGCGCCAGGCTAGCCAGGCCAGCCAGCCGGGCACCCGCGAGCGAAGGTGCAAAATGGCCGCCCGCTCATTCGTTAGAATCCGCCGCAACCCGCTCACCTGCCACAGCGATGCGACGCTTTTGCGGTGGACTGGCAGCGCGATATGGCGCGCGCCGCAGCGTTCCAAGTCGGCGACCATGCGGCCGCCGTTGGAAATGACCAGCGCCTCATGGCCGGCGGCTACCAGAAAGGCCGCCAGTTCCAGCGTGCCGCGCTCCACGCCGCCGGCATTGAGTTCCGGCAAGATCTGAATGATTTTCATAGCGCATCTTCGCGACGAGCCAGCGTCAGCGCCAATCCAATCGCACCAATGAACAGTAGATAGCAGGCAAGTAAATCCAAGTAACTCCGGCAAATCCGCGGCACCTCCGGCGTAAACGCCGCTCCCAGCGCCGCCTGCCAGAATTGGTGCCGACCAATCACCTTGTCAAAAACATACAAAATCAGCAGCGCCGCGGCAATCAGTCCACTGCCCGCATGATGGCCCAGGGTGCCCACAAATTGCAGCAACACCCGGCGATGCCGCAGCGCGGTGACCAGCGCCACCAGCAGGATCGCCCCCACCACCCAGTTCTGGGGAAACGGCCGACCCATGATCAGCGACGCCAAATCCTCCACCTTGCCCATCACCGCAGCCACCAGCCCCAGCCCCAAAATGCGACACACCGGCCGGTTGCGCCCCGCATGCCCACTGGCCCCGAAAAACACCGCCGCCGCCGCCGCCAGCAGCAACGCTTGCAGCAAGGCCACCGTGCCATGCCCCAACGGCGCCGACGGCCGGTTCGGCAGCCAGGCCGGCAGCAGAATGGCGAGGCTGCCCGCGCAAATCAGCAAGCCGCGCACCAAGGTGCGCAACCACGAAGAACTACGCCGGATTGTTGCTTGTTCGGTGTCCACTTGGCTTTTTCTACGCGCTTTGCCACGCCAGGGCAAGCCGGATGCGCCGTCATTTCACCTCCAGCCACCCTCATGCGCCTCAAACTTTGCCCGCTAGCCCTACGCCACCCCCGAATTTTTCCCCCAACCCAAAAAAATCCGCAGCTAATTTCTTGACAGCTCCCGCCATCCCCGCTTTCCTTGCGCCCCGCAGCAATGCACCCGTAGCTCAATTGGATAGAGCGTCTGACTACGAATCAGAAGGTTAGGGGTTCGAGTCCCTTCGGGTGTACCACTACACCACCCTGAAAATCAACAGTTTGCAGGGTTTTTTGTGCCCGGATCAGAACACCCCAGAATGCCACCCAAAGCACCAAAATGCGGGTTTTAACCCGTTCTATTGCACGAAAAATGGGTCAGACTGCCAAAATTGACAATCTACTTCGGGACAGAGAAACCGCCCGATGCCGTGGTAGTGGGTCTGAATGCTCGAAAAGCGGGACTGACCCCAAGGGACTCTCACAGTAAGGCCGCCCAACCGAGCGCAGCAAAACTATTCCAGCAACCTCAATGCCGGGCTGCCGTCGGCCATGGCCAGGCCCAGGCGCTCGCGCAAATACCCTTCCATCGCCTTGCGCACCTTGACTTTGAGCACGCCACCGCGCATCGCGTAGTCGCGCTCCACGGCCTTGCGCTGGCCCTCGCTCAGTGCGTGATGCGGCCGAATCTGGACGGTCACCCATTGTTTCCAATCTGAGTCCTCGCGTGGCGGTAGCGCCTGCTGCCGGCTCCACTCGATCTCGATGATGCGGCTCAAAGTGAAATCCCGGAATTCGTGGTTCTTCTCGCACCAGGCCCGCAGATGCCAGCGCGCACCGTTGTGGCCGAGCGCCTGCGGCATCAGCCAGCGCCAGTCGTCCTTACCGCTGTTGACGCTGGCATACCTCACCCGCACCTGCAAGCCGTTGAGTATCGCCAAAAATACCCTGCGCTCAACGTCCGCGCTGGCCTCGCGCAGCGGCATTTTCAGCAGTGCGACGGCC
>WBXE01000144.1 GCA_008932955.1 Verrucomicrobiota bacterium | reverse complement strand
GGCATGCCGGCTCAAGCCGGCGCTCCGTGGAAGCGGCTCATGGCCGGCGGGCCGGAGTCGCCAATTTCACCCACCGGGGCACAATCGGATATTGCCAGATGGCGATGGAACGGCCTAGTGTCGCGGGTCATCGCAAGGTCCCGCTGCGGAGCTTGCCCCCCGCTCTGCCCCCACTGCCTCGCCAACCCATGAATCTGTTCCGCAAAAAACCCATCGATGTCATCGTTGCCAGCGCCGACGCCACCGAAGCATTTTACGACACCCCGACGCTCAAGCGGTCGCTCAGCGCGTTCCAACTCGTCACGCTGGGCATCGGCGTGGTCATCGGAGCGGGCTTGTTTTCGCTCACCGGCAAAGTGGCGGCGGACAATGCCGGCCCGGCGGTGGTGCTGTCGTTCGTAGTCAGCGGCATTGCCTGCGCGTTCGCGGGTTTGTGCTACGCGGAATTCGCCTCGGCGGTGCCGGTGGCCGGCAGCGCGTACTCGTATTCGTACGCCACCATGGGCGAGTTGCTAGCCTGGATCATTGGTTGGGATTTGGTGATGGAGTATGCGATTGGCGCGGCCACCGTGGCGGTGAGTTGGTCGGCGTATTTCGTGAAATTTTGCCACCAGATGAATTTTGAGATGCCGCTGCAATGGGCGCTCTCGCCGTTTGACTCGGAAAAACTCTCGGACGGCACGGTCATTCACGGCATCGCCAACCTGCCGGCGGCGGCCATTGTGGTAATGATGTCGCTGCTGCTGATGCGCGGCACCAAGGAAAGCGCGCTGTTCAACACCATCATGGTCGCAGTGAAACTCATGATCGTGCTATTGGTCATCAGCATCGGTTGGGCCTATATCAACCCCGCCAACCACAGCCCGATGATCCCCGCGCGAATCTCAGAAGTGGTCAATGGCCACACCCTCTATCACTTCGGCTGGCAGGGCGTGCTCACCGGCGCGGGCATGATTTTCTTCGCCTACATCGGGTTTGACGCGGTATCGACGGCGGCGCAAGAAGCCAAGAATCCGCAGCGCGACCTGCCTATCGGCATTCTCGGTTCGCTGTTTATTTGCACGATTCTCTATATCTTGTTCTCGTGGGTCATCACCGGGCTGGCCAATTACACCGAGTTCCACGGCGTACTCGACAAACTGGCTCCGGTGGCTACCGCGCTGAACCACCTGCCAAAACAATTCCATTGGCTCCAACAACTTATCGTGCCGGCCATCCTGGCGGGATTTTCCTCGGTGATCATGGTTCTTTTGTTAGGTCAAAGCCGGGTCTTCATCACCATGTCGCAGGACGGCTTGCTACCGAAGTTTTTTTCCGACATTCATCCGACGCGCCATACGCCATGGAAAAGCAACGCCTTGTTTGCGGTGGTGGTGGGCACGGCGGTGGCGTTGTTGCCGGGCAATTTGTTTGGTGAAATGTGCAGCGTGGGCACCCTGCTGGCATTTGTGCTGGTGTGCATCGGGGTGATCGTGTTGCGCCGCACCAATCCGGACCTGCCGCGCAAATTCCGCTGCCCGTGGGTGCCGGTGGTGCCGATCATCGGCGCGCTACTGTGCCTTGGCATGATGGCCTTCCTCTCGCCCGATACCTGGTTGCGCCTGTTCATTTGGATGGCCGCGGGCCTCATCATCTATTTCACCTACAGCCGCAAGCGCAGCAATTTGGCCTGACTAGGCGGGGTGAGGTAACATGAGATGCATTGTGGCTGCGCGGTCCCCGGCGCAGGCCGTGACGGCGGCGTCTCGCCGCCAGTCTCGCCCTGCTTAACACAAGCGTCAAATCCCCTGCTCCATCCGCGCCCACACACGCCGGCTGAAGCCGGCGCTCCTTACGCCAATGGCGCTTACAGACGCGCGGCATGCGCGGCTGCATTGGCGGCTCATGGGCTAGCGGCGGTCATAGACGCGCCGCTACAATGCAGGTGGATTGGCGATGGCGGTGGCGGCGACGTGGGCGGTGGTCCACGCAGCTTGGAAGTTGAAGCCACCAGTGATGCCATCAATATCGATGCACTCGCCGGTGAAATACAGACCGGGCGTGACGCGGCTTTGCATCGTCTGAAAGTCGATAGAACTGCGCTCAATGCCGCCGGCAGTGACGAACTCGTCCTTGTTGGTTATTTTGCCTACGACCTCGAAGCGCGCGGCCTTCAATTCGTCTAGCAGGCGTTGGCTCGCGGCCTTGGGCAATTGGCCCCAGGTCGTTAGATCGGCAACGTCACAGCCGGCGACGATACTCTCCCACAGGCGCCGCGGAATGGGCGCAATCGGCGTGTTGCGAATGAGTTTGGCTCCCTGGCTGTGACGGATCTCGGCAAAGCGCGCGACGAGCTCGGCGGGTTTCAACTCGGGCAGCCAATCGATGAGTAGGGGGAAATGGTGATCGGTTTCGGCCATCGCGCGGGCGTCCCACGCGGATAGCCGCAGGATGGCGGGGCCGCTGAAACCACGGTGAGTGATGAGCAGCGGCCCTTGTTGGGCCGGCTTGCAGCCTGCGCGGCGCAGCGCCACTTTGGGATGCGCGACGCCTGCCAGGCCGCTGATGCGGCGGTCGCTCACGTTGAATGCGAAGAGCGATGGGACCAACGCCGCGATGGGTTGCTCAAGGCCGCTGAGCTGCTGGAGCAACGGGCTGCCTTTCAGCGAACCGGTCGCTAGGCACACCGCGCGCGCCTCCACCGGCTCGGCCAGATTGGCAAAGCGCAGTGAAAATCCGCCGGAAGCGAGCCGCTGAATGCCGGTGAGTGGATGATTCTGATAGAGCGGAATCTTCAGTTCGGCCGCGCGATCGAGGAAACAGCCGATGATGGTCTGTGAGGAATCCGTGTTAGGAAACATCCGCCCGTCCGGCTCGGTCTTGAGGATGACCCCGCAGCGCTTGAACCACGCGACGGTATCGGCGGGTTGCCAATGGTGGAAAGCGCCGAGCAATTCGCGCGAGCCGCGCGGATAATTTTTGGCCAGTTCGCGCGGCTCAAAACAGGCGTGGGTCACGTTGCACCTGCCGCCGCCGGAGATGCGGACTTTTTGGAGGAACTGCGCGCTTTTTTCAAAGATGGCGACGCGTTTGCCGGCAGCCAATTCCGCGTATTGCAGCGCGGTGAAAAACCCCGACGCACCACCGCCGATGACGGCTAGATCGAGGGGTTGCGGGCGCTCGCTCATGGCCCCAAGCTGGCCGTGCCGGGTGGCGCTGGAAAGCACAAAATTGACGATTCATCTTGCCGGATGGGATCGGCATTTCCAGTCTCTGCGCACTGTGAACCATCTGGAATCCGAGTTTGTTTTCGCCCTCTGCAATCCAGGGTCGGAAAAGGCGTTGAAGTTGGAAGCCGATGCGCTGGCCCTCGGTTGGCGCCTGAGCTATCAACACCGCGGATTCGTGACCTTCAAGGCGGATGCGCCATTTTCACTCGACGCGCTCACGGCGCCACTCGCCTGCGCCAGACGCCTGTGTCTTTCGCTAGGCAAAGCGCCGACGCGGGAGGAAGCGCAGCAACGCCTCGACGCGGCGGCGTTGATTCACTACGCCCGGTATTTCGAGCGCAAGATGCAGGGCTTGCCTTGCGCTGAGAGCCCGCAGATGGGCCAGCTCATCGGCACGGTGGTGGAGCTCGGGCCGACGGAATTCTGGGCGGGCCTGCACCGCCATGCGCCATTTCTCAGTCCCGATCCAGCGGGCGATGCCGGGTTGGTGATGCCGCTGGAATCCCCGTCGCGGGCTTGGCTGAAATTGGAGGAAGCCTTGCGGTTTTTCGCCTTAGCCCTCACCCCAGCCGACGTCGTCGTGGAACTCGGCTGCGCCCCCGGCGGCGTCGTGCTGGCACTCTTGCAACGCGGAATTTCCACCATCGGCGTCGACCCCGCAAAAATGGCCGACGTCGTACTCGCCTCCGCCATCGCCAAGCGCGCCGAGGCCCCAACTCACAAGCCCTGGTTTTTCCACTGCCGCAAACCCGCGGCGCTGGCCAGCAAGCGCGACCTCGGGCCGGGCGTGACTTGGTTCATGTCCGACATGAACCAATCGCCTGAGGTGGTGCTCAAGGAATGCGCGCGCTTCTGCAAGATGGCACCGGCCATCCGCGGCGTGTTGATCACCCTCAAGCTCACCGATTTGCTCCAGATCGAGGACAAGCCGCAATGGCTGGCCACGCTAACGGACATCGGCTTCACCACCCTTCGCCTGCAGCAACTCAGCGTCCATCACAAGGAGCTCGCCCTGCTCGCCTTGAAATTGTGATTGCCCATGCCACAAATGACACGGATTGAACAATTCCATGGTCACTGTCACCATGTAACCAAATTCAGCGCGGCATGATAACGGCCTGCCCTGCGGCTCAGAGTTTAGCGACGCGGCCGGCGTCGGGCTTCTGGCGGATGATATTGGAGAGCATTTGGCGGCAATGACCGTAGCTGGTGCGCCGGCTGAGAATCTCCGCACTGCGGTTGAACGAGCCCCATTGAACGACGGTCATCTCTACCTGACGGCTGCCCCAGACGTTCATGAGGTCCTTGGTGGGTTCGTAAATATCCACCGTGGCATTGCCAGCGAGGGCCGATCCGTAGTCGTCCACCACGTAGAGGTAGGGCAAGCCGGAGATGCGGAAGACTGTGCCGACCGGATAGAACGACCAGTCAGCGGCAGCACTGCGGACGCGGTTGGTGTAACGCAGCGGCGTGCCGGTGGCGTTGCTGTTGCCGTAAATGAGGTGATCCGACTCGCTATCGGTGTAGGCAGTGGTGCGAATGATGCGGGTGCGGTCGGCAAATGCGTACACCGGCATGTGGTGGCGATCCTTGGGTTTGGAGGCCGCTGCGGCGAGGGTTTTCTCGGAAGGCGCGGCGGTGGGGAAGCTTTCGGAATGGGCGAAAAAGCCGCCAATGCCGCCGAGGCCTCGCATCGTTGATTGGGGAAGATTGGCTAAACCTGAATTGCCGCAACTGGCAAGAAAGAGAGTGGATGACGCTGTGACAGCGAGGGCAAGGCGGCGGAAAATCATGTGAAATGGGTTAATATTTGGCGGCTGCGTTTTTGGGATGTCCCGACCTTCTAAAGCGTGCAGAGGGGCTAGCGCAAACATAAAATGCTGCCGTTAGTAAAAAAACTCAGGACCTAATCTGTAAGTCGTTCATTTCCAATGGCTTGATTTTCACTTGATTTCGAGGCGAGGGAGGCAGACGCTTGTCGCGTGCAAAAATTCGGGCTGGGATTGGGGTGGTTTGTGATGGTGGCAGCCATGGCGGCACTCGTCGTGTGGCTGCTGTGGCGGGCTGGCAAAAGCCCGGCGCTTGGGGACGCGTGGCTGGCGTATCAGGAGGCCGACGCGCCGCTGGGAATGCCCGGCAGCGGCGAGGTGGATGAGCGCTGGTGTTTTCCATCCGCTTGGCAGCGGGCGCAAATTCCGCAGGCGGCGCGGTTTGACTTACCGCTGGGCTCGGAGCATGGCGGCTTCACCTACAATGCCCAGGCGTTCTGGGAAATGAACCCAGCACACGGCGGCCGCCACCTCGGCGATGACCTCAACGGCATCGGTGGAATGAATACCGATTTGGGCGATCCGGTGTTCGCCACGGCCGATGGCATGGTCGTCTATGCAGGCGAACCGGCCACAGGCTGGGGCAATGTCGTGATTCTGGCCCACCGCACGCCCGATGGTCCGCTGTTGCAGTCGATGTACGCCCATTTGGACCGCATCGACGTGGCGCAAGGCACGCTCATCGGCCGCGGCATGCAGCTTGGCACGGTGGGCACCGCGCACGGTGCCTATCCGGCGCATCTGCATTTTGAAATGCGTGCCAGCGATGAAGTGGTTCTCAGCGGCGGCTACGCCCTCCAGCCACTCAAGCGACTCGACCCATCGGCCACCGTGCAGGCCCTGCACCACGCCGCGGCCGACGCTTGCTCGCCATCAGCTCTCGCCCGCATGCTCGCGCCGCGGCGCTGAATCAGAGCATGGCAATATTGTAGCGGCGTGTCTATGACCGCCGCTGTGGGGAGCGACGACCTTACTGTCGTCGTGCGGAGCGACGACCTTACTGTCGTCGTGCGGAGCGACGACCTTACTGTCGTCGTGCGGAAGGATCGACCATGAACCGAGCCTTCAGCATGTACTCAAG
>WBXE01000143.1 GCA_008932955.1 Verrucomicrobiota bacterium | reverse complement strand
TCATCAAATTGTTAGGCATGCCCGGCTCCAGCGCCAAGGTCAGCTTGCCGCCGCAGCCGCGCAGGTTTGCCAAAGCCACCCTGGAAGGCCGACCGGCCGCCGGCTTGCTGGCGGGAGAGACGCGGGAAGTGGTGTTCCCGGGCAAGGCGCTTAAGCAGCCCTGGCATCGAAAACTCATCGAGCTCAAGCCGGTGGAGGTTCCGGCCGATGCCGCTGCGCTCTATGAAGCGACCTGTTTTTCCGCCGACAACAACGCCATGGAAATCCGTTCGATCATGCGCTCCGGCCCCACCTGCATCCCGCAGGTACAAGCGTCCCGCGACGAGTTTTTCGGCCAGAAACTCCTCGCCGAGCGCGGCGTGTGGGACCGCTATCTGTTTGACGACAAGCCGGATACGTTCTTCCGCCTCACTCAGGACGCTATCTGGCAGGGCGCGCTCCGCATTGATATGGGTAGCCCCACCCCGCTCGAGCAACTGTTGCTCAAAAACGTCGATAAGCGTTTCACTCCACAACAAATTTTCGTATCGGCGGATTTGCAGGCATGGACGGCGGTGGCGACGCGCATCGAAGCTGAAACTCCGGCGCAAGCCAGCGTGTTGAAAGGCAGCTTCTCAGGCACCAAAGAGTGGGAGACCATCCAAGTGAACCGCGTGATCTGCGATCTGCCCAAAGGCCTCGGCCCTCTGCGCTATATTAAAATCCCCGGTAAGGCGCTCAATGTCGGAGAGGCCATCGGCTATGCCAAAGGCGTCCAGCTTGATAGAAGCGCCTGGCGTGCATCTAACGTTTTCGCCGACTATGCCAAGGCACCTGCCAAGCGGGCCTGGAGCGGGACATTCCGCCTTGATGAAGCGGCCAAGGGATCCTATCTGGTGATCCCATGCAACGGCAAACACGGGCGCGATGGTGCCTATGCCGCCTTGCGAGTGGATGGCCGCTGGATCGGTGCCCCGCGCCGTGCCAAGGCCTATCCGGCCAACCCATGGGAAACCGGCAACGGTCATCCGGATGGCAACTTCAGCTATTTTTTCCCGGTGAGCGAAGCCATGCTCGGCAAATCCATTGATGCGGTGGTGTTGCAGTTTGAGTCCGAGGGCAACCCGAAAATCCCCTTGGGACAATTCAGCTCGGAAGTCTGGCTAACGGCTTATCCCATCCCCTATGTCTCGCAACAACTCGTCCTGGAGGAATGAACCCAGACTCTCAAATCGCTCCCCCGCAGCTCACCTATAGCCAAGAGTGCCGTCTTACATTCACTCTATAGTGACGAATGGCAGCTTTGCAGGGCCCGGACGACAGAGTGGCGTGCTGGGTGCGCGAGCAGCCGGTATGATATGCCCATGTGTTGCTTGCACGGCTTTGTTAGCTCAAATTTCGGCGAGGCGTCGCTCAATGTCTTGGTGCAGACGTCGGTCAAAAACCAGCAGAGAATGCACAAGCGACGGGATGCGAACCTGCTGGGCAATCGGCCATCTGGCGCTAGACAGAGGACGAATCATCAAATCGAACGGACTCCAGTAGCAGGTGATGGGGATACCACTCAAACGATCTGTCGTGCGGTCCATCTGTGCCAGAAACTCGCTGCGTGGGCGCATCTGACGGGCCCCTTTGCTAGGATATAAATAGGCATTTACCGTGCCCGCGTGAGGACCGCCGATGGAAAAGTACGCGGCAACTCGCTCGCGGCCCCCGAGTTCTTGAAGGTAATAGCGTGAGATAAGCGCGCCCATGCTAAAGCCCACGATGGCAAAGCGTGAATTCTCTGGCAGTGTCGTATGAATGTAACTCTTCAGCTCCCGCGCCAAAGCTTCCAGGCCACCACGTGCGTCACAAGGCTTTAGAGATGGCGTAAAACAGCAATGGCCAGCCGAGGTGAGATGTGCCGCTAGACTAGCCAGGATGCCGCCCCTATTGAGAAAGCCATGTACCAGGACAAGGTTCATTGGATATGCCTAACGTACTTATTCGTGGCGCACGAGCATAGCATGAGGAGAAAGAGCGCGGGAAATGTATTTCTCATAATGGTTAACGACCGGCCGAATGCACGGGCGACGGGCACAGGCATTGGTAAGGTCGTTGTCACGTGACCGACTCAAACAGCGGCCCGCCGCCGGGGCAAGGAGAATCTCCCAGGAGAGACCCGCATGAATACCACTCATTCCCTATGTCTCGCAACAACTTGCGCTGGAGGGATGAACGGTTTGCCGCAATTCACCACAACGTCGCCACCACCCTGAAATCTGAAGCTAAAATCAGAAACTCGATCATGAAACCACAACCGAGCGCAGCGAGATGGCCTGACTGACTGCTTTTCCAATAATCAGGCAAATTTCACGGATTGTACGGATTGTTTGGATTTGGCTTCTCTCACCAATTGCAGCACAGCTGAAACTCACAGTTCCTGAACTCGGTGGAAAATGATTTGGCACATTTTGACGGTCAGACGATCACCCAGTCATCGAAACGCGGAGGAGCGTAGCGAGCAGAGCTAATCGCAGGGTTTCTTGCAGTGCCCCTAAGCCTTCCCGAGTCACTTGGCGCGGATGACGCGGGGTAGGGAGCGACGACGTTACTGTCGTCGTGCGGAAGGACCGACCATGAAGCGCGCCTTCGGCGCTCATTTATGGGCCGCCCTTTCGCTACCACCACAGGAATGTGGTGGCTCCTTAGCCTCAGGCGTTAGAAGCCGATCATGCAGACCAACTCGGTGTCGGTGAAATTGTCCAAGTTATCGACGGCGGCGCTGAGGACCTCAGCTTCGGCGAGTTCCTGAATGCCGGCAAACGCCTCATCCGCGGTGGCGGTGGCGGGGCTGGGCGTATGGATCGGTGACGGCTTGAGAGTCAGCATGGCAATGACCAGTGCCGCGGCGGTGGCGGCCAAGCCCGCCAACGGCGCCGGGGCGAAAAGACGCCGCCACCAGCCCTGCGCTGAACCGATGAGCCGGGCGGCGCGCGCCGTGTCATCCGCGAAGCGGGGGCCGGGGGACTGTGGCTGGACCCGATCTAACAACTTCCAAATGGCGTCGGACTCCCAAGAGTCGTCTGGCGGAAGAGGTGGGTGGTTCATGGCTGCTGGGGATAGGGTATCTGGAACGTCAACCCGCTGCCGATGAAAAAGTTGCGGATTTGCTAAAAAATTTCCCTCGCGGCGGGGTGGGAGAGGATAATGGCGGGGTGGGTAAAGCGGGGATGGACATTGGCTGATGGTGGCTTAGCGTCGAGGGCATGAGCATTATTACAGGCCGCGGCGATTCTGGGGAGACGGATTTATTATTTGGCAAACGCATCGCCAAGACTTCGCTGCGGATAGCGGCGCTGGGCGGTGTGGATGAGGTCAATGCGGCGCTCGGCTTGGCGCGGGCTGGTGGCGGGCAGGCCGAGGTCATCACGCTCATCGATGCAATTCAGGAACGCCTGATTGGCTTGATGGGCCAACTCGCGTGCCTGCCCGAAGACATGGGGCGCTACAAGTATGCGTCAATCACCCACGAGGATGTGGCCTGGGTGGAGGCGGAGGCCCGGCGGTTTGAGACGCGGGGCGTGAGATTCACTGGCTGGGCCCGGCCGGGAGCCGAGGGCTCGTTGGCGCGGGCGGGCCTGGATTTTGCGCGGGCGATGGCGCGGCGAGCTGAGCGCAGTGTGTGGGACTTGCATGAATCTGGCGAGGCAGTGCCAGCAGCGGTGCGACTGTTTTTCAACCGGCTCTCGGATCTGCTGTGGATTTTGGCGCGGGTGGAAGAGCCCGAGACGCAAGACGGCCAGACGCAAGACGCAAGCGAAGAGGCGGGCGCAGCGGACAGCCACTGACCCATGACGGCAATGACACGATGGTGGCGCATGATTTTAGAGGACCCGTACCGGGTGTTTTTTCCGCTGGGGATGCTGGCCGGGGTGGGCGGGGTAATGTGGTGAGGCTGGGCATGGTTTCCCTGCTCGCTGGCTGGGCTGCGGCGGCCGTTTAGCCCGCCGCCCGGGTTGGCAGCTTGCACTTGGTGTTTGTTGGCGGATTCGGCTTGGTGACGCTGGCCGTGGGCACGCGGGTGGCCTTGGGTCATGCCGGCCAACAGGCATTGCCGCTTGCGCTGGTTGCGGTGGGTGGCGGGACTGGGGATGCTGGCCGCCACCACCCGGATGAGTGCGGATTTTCTGCCGCCGCAGCGGATTTCCCATCACATCTACGCCGCCTGGACGTGGACGCTGGCCACCGGGATTTGGTTAGTGTCGCTTGGCAAGTGGGGCTGGCACCGTGAGGACCCACTCCAGCCGCGGCGCGCTTGCCCGCGCCGGCGTTGACCCTCCCGACTCACTTGGCCCCGCTTGGCATTTGGTTACCTTATTTCTTAGGTGGCGTCTTGGCCGCCGGTTTTTTGGCGGGGGGGGAGTCCAGAGGCTTGGCGAAGACCGCCAAAGTGGTTTCTTGGAGAAAGTCCCGGCCATTTTTCAGCAATTTCATAAATCCATCATGCAGTGGGTAGGGCGTGCCGTGGCTACACCAATCCACACAGTAGGGGCACTGATTTTCCGCCTGCGAGTGCCCAAACAACGAAACAATGTCCACCAGCCGAATCTGCCCCGGTGGCTTGGCCAAGCGATAGCCGCCACCCGGCCCCGTCCTCCCTAACACCAATCCGGCAGCCGATGCCTGACTCAGCAGCTTGGCCGCCAAGGCTGTGGGGATGTTGCGGGCTTGGCTGATTTCAACCGAGGAAATGGCCGCCGCTTCCACTGAGTAGCGCTCTGCAATGTATCCTAGTACCGCAACAGCCTGCCTAGCGAGTTTTCCGTAACGCAACATGCGTCAGTCCTAACTAAGCGGCTGCAATAAGCAATGAAAATTTTGATAGGGGCCGCGATTTTTTGATAGGAAGGCGTTACAGCGGGCTGTGTTGGGGGAATTTCGCCTTCCAGACGGCTAGGGCATGGCGGATATCATCGGCATCTTGGGAGGAGCTCAGTTCCCAGACGAGCGGGCAGTCCGGCGGGAAATACCGCAGAATGGCCGCATAATCCAGCGTGCCGGAAAAGGGTACCCGGTGATCGCGGGCCGGCCATTCCACGTCATGCACATGCCCGCCGATAATCCGCGCGGCGATGCGTTCCAGCCATTCGCAGTGATCGAGCAAACCCAGGTTGTGCTTGAGCTGAACGTGGCCAAAATCGTGCCAGTAGCCAACCCACGGGTTGTCGGCAAAATGTTCTTGCAGCGCCTCCATCTCCCGCTCGTTGGGCACGTCCTCGTAGTGCGAGCGCGATTCGATCGCCAGCTTGATGCCCAGCTCGGCCGCCCGTCCGGCAAGTGCGGTGAGCGCCTCCAACGCCCGCTGATAGTAGAGCGGACCGAGTTTCTCGCGCTTCCTAACAAACTCGAGCTTGGCCCTCACGTACTCGGGATGCGTTTGGCGGCCCGCCGCCACCATGGCGGTGAGCCGGGCGCTCCACTTGCGCGGGTTGAGGGGCACCGAGCCCATGTGCAAGACCAAGTATTGCGCCTTGAATTCTGCGGCAAGTTCGAGGGTACGGAAACTTAGATCCAGCGCCCGTTGGCGTTCAAACGGGCGGTGCGAGGTGAATTCGTAGGCATCCGGCGCATCGATCATGACTTCCACCGGCGAGGGGAAGAAATTATGGACGCCGGAGCAGGTGAAGAGACCGCGTTGGAACGCCTTGCGGATGCCCGGCACTTTGGCCACGCTCATGCCGTGGGACAGCTCGATGTGCGAAAACCCGAGTGCGACAATCTCCTCGATCATCGACTCGCCATCGGTGTGGCGGCTGTTGTTCCAACATGATGAAAATGCGAGCATGACAAAACGTCCGGCGCGGCCCGGCGGCCGCAACATGCCCCATCTGACCTCCGCTTGCAAGCCCGCCCGCACAACCTTCGGCCACGGAGTGCGGCAGCTTGCTGTCACCATCTCCAGCCAGCTTGCTGGCGAGCATCGGCATGGCCCATGGTGCTCCTAGCGCGGGCTTCTTTGGCACCTTGTTTTCTGGAAGTGGGCTAATTGCGCATGTGGTGGGATTTCCCGCAATCCGAGGCTTGACATCGGCCCAGCCGCACCCTCATTGTCCGTCCACACGCCAGCGCGTACGGCGGGGTAGCCAACCGGTAAGGCAGTGGTTTGCAAAACCACCATTAATGGGTTCGATTCCCATCCCCGCCTCCACTTTTTCCCTTGTA